>DVNE01000005.1 GCA_018714625.1 Candidatus Coproplasma excrementigallinarum | reverse complement strand
AAACTGCGCGCGCCCGCCTCATTAAAAAAAGTAGTTTCTGTGCGGTTTTTTTGGCTTTAAAGCTGTACCGTAAAAGGAGCAAAAGCGTCTGATTGCAGCACGTCAAAAATGTTTTTCGGCAAGTTCTGATTACTTATAAACTTTGTGCCGTGAAAGACGGCACGAAGTCAGCTCTTTAATTTACAGAAAAAAGTCAGCTCTCTAAAAAGAAGAAAGAGGGATTTATACGCTAATTTCAAATCAAGTCATAAGTGGAGGTACTTTTTGCCTAAAAAGCACCTGAAGACTGAAAATCTGTCAGCACAGAATAGCTGTAAAGATTAAAAATCAGACCGCAACATATCATACGACTATTTCCCGCCGTGGTCTTTTTTCCACTTTTTTATCTCGTCCAGGCGCGCCTTAAACTTTGCCTCCGTGCCCTCTTCGGTGGGGCGGTAGTACTCCCTGCCGAGCAGGCTATCTGGCAGACACTGCATTGTGGAAAGCTTGTCTGCCTCGTCGTGCGCGTATTTGTAGCCCTTGCCGTACTCAAGTTCCTTCATAAGCTTTGTGGGTGCGTTGCGTATGACCAGCGACACAGGTTCGGCAAGCATTGTAAGCGCGTCCTTTTTGGCGCGCTCGTAGGCCATATACAGTGCGTTTGACTTTGGCGCGAGCGACATATAAACTACCGCCTGGGTCAGGTGTACCGTACATTCCGGCATGCCTATAAAGTGGCAGGCCTGGTATGCCGCCACGGCTATTTCAAGCGCGCGCGGGTCAGCCAGTCCCACATCTTCGCAGGCAAACCTCGTCACCCTGCGCGCAATGTAAAGGGGGTCTTCGCCCGCCTCAAGCATACGCGCCAGCCAGTAGACCGCGGCGTCAGGGTCGGAGTTGCGCATCGACTTGTGCAGCGCGGAAATAAGGTTGTAGTGCTCTTCGCCCGTCTTGTCGTACAAAAGCGACTTCTTCTGTGTGCACTGTTCAACCGTCTCTTCGGTAACGGTAATTTTGCCCTTTTCATCCACATCGCCGTTGAGTACGGCCATTTCAAGGGTAGAAAGGGCGCTGCGCGCGTCGCCGTTTGCAAATTCGGCAATAGTATTTAGTATCCCGTCGGAGATGTCCACCTGCATATTGCCGAAGCCGCGCTCGTCCTTAATTGCCCTTTTCAAAAGAGTGGCAAGCTCCTCCGTCTTAAGCGCCTGCAACACGAATACCTTACAGCGCGAAAGCAGCGCCCCGTTGACCTCGAAGGAGGGGTTCTCCGTGGTTGCGCCGATAAGTATTATGCTGCCCTTTTCCACAAACGGCAGAAATGCATCCTGCTGTGCCTTGTTAAAGCGGTGAATTTCGTCCACAAAAAGTATTGTGCGCGCGCCGAACCTTCTGCTCTTTTCGGCCTGCTCCATAACCTGCTTTATCTCTTTTATACCGCTCGTCACGGCAGAAAAATCTATAAATTCCGATTTGGTGCGCCCTGCAATTATTTGCGCAAGCGTCGTCTTGCCCACGCCCGGAGGCCCCCAGAATATCATAGAGCCTATTTTGTCGCTCTCTATAAGTTTGCGCAGTATTTTGCCCTCGCCCAAAAGGTGCGTCTGCCCTACAAATTCCTCAAGGTTGCGCGGCCTCAGTCGCGCCGCAAGCGGCTGGTCTGCACTGTTTTCAAAAAAAGTCGGCTGTTCGTACATAGATATATGCTCCGCGCCGCATATCTGTCAGACTGCGGCATAAACAAACTTTTGTATTTGCTTTCAGTATAGCACATTATAATAAAATATCAAGTCTGCGCGGCATTATTTGCTTGCTTAAATAGCAAAAACTTGTTTTTTTAAGTAGTTTAAAAGTTGAAGACAATTCATACTCAGCGCGTCTAATTTTATATGAAATATGCGTTAATCGGCACATATTACCGCACCAAATAAAATTTAAACACAGTGTAGCAGAGCTTTTTTACAGCTTTGAGTTCAGTAAGGTTCAGGTCTGTTTTTGTTGCGCCGAAAATTAAGGTATGTTATAATTAAAAAAAGTTGCCTTGCAACTTTGTTGCGGCTGTAAGCGTCAAATGACGGCTTTGTAAACAATACGATTTAAAATACAACAAACTCGGGCTGCGTAAAATAGCTTAAACTGGCGTCATAATAAAAATCGGCGGGAGTTGTCAATGAATATTATCGAAGTTGAAAATCTCGAAAAATCCTACGGCAGCGTAAAGGCTGTCAACGGAATATCTTTTGCGGTGCGGCGTGGCAGTCTGTTTTCCTTTCTGGGGGTAAACGGCGCGGGCAAGAGTACCACAATAAATATACTTTGCTCAATACTCAAAAAGGACGGCGGCAAAGTCAGCATATGCGGCCTCGACCTCGACAGCCGCTCGCGCGAAATAAAAAAGCGGGTGGGCGTGGTCTTTCAGAAGACGGTGCTGGACGACAGACTATCCGTGCGCGATAATCTTACTGTCCGCGCCGCCTTTTACGGAATAGCGGGCAGAGCCTGGCGCGCAAGGCTGGAGGAGCTTACTCAGCTTCTGTCCCTTAAAGATATTCTCTCACGTCCGTTCGGCAAACTCTCCGGCGGCCAGCGCCGCAGGGCAGATATTGCGCGCGGACTTATTAACAAGCCCGAACTGCTCTTTCTTGACGAGCCGACTACTGGCCTCGACCCGCAGACGCGCTCTCAGGTATGGACGGCTGTGCAAAATCTGCGCCATACCGAAAATACGACCGTCTTTCTCACAACGCACTACATGGAGGAGGCCGACGGCTCGGACGATGTGATTATAATAGATGGCGGCAGGATAGTGGCGGAGGGTACACCCGCACAGCTCAAAAATAAATACTCCCACAGCAGGCTGCGGCTTTACGGCGATACAGATGACATACGCGCAAGGCTCAAAGAGCTGAAAGTCGGGTTTGATGAAGACGGCCCCGCTACCGAACTCGGCTTTTCAGATGCGCGTGAGGCGGGCGCATTTATTGCGGAAAACCCCGAAATATGTGCCGATTTCGAGTATATAAAGGGCAGTATGGACGATGTGTTTTTAAATGTAACGGGCAAAAGGTTGGGGGTGTAGAATGAAGATTTTAAAAACTGGCGAAAGTGCGGCAAGGCGCGGCAGTACGGCCGCTCTGTTTGCGCTCACCCTGCGCAACTTAAAGGTATTTGTAAAGGACAGGGCAAACGTCTTTTTCTCGCTGATGGCGCCGCTCATTGTGCTTGCGCTGTACGTACTTTTCATAGGCAGAATGCAGTCTGACGGGCTTAAAGACGCGCTTGCGGGTATGGGCGTCTCTGCGGACGACGCCGTCGCCGCCTTTTCAGACAGCTGGATGCTTTCAGGCGTAATGGCTACCTCGTGCGTTACCGTTCCGCTGTGCGCCTGCGGAATTATGATACAGGATAAAAACAGGGGCGTTTCCGCCGACTTTGCCGCCTCGCCCATACCTTCGTGGCTGCCCTCTGCGGCGTACTTTCTCGCTGTTGCGGCGTCCGGGCTTATAATAAGCCTCATTGTGCTCGGCGTGTGCTTTGTATGGCTGGCAATAACGGGCGGATTTCTGCTCACAGTCGCCGATGTGTTCGGCTGTATCGGCGTAACAGTCCTTTCGGTGCTTTCGTCATCTACGTTGCTTGTCTTTTTAATAAGTTTCCTCTCTTCCGAGGGCGCGTTTACGGCAATAAACGTAATAGTGGGCACGGTAACCGGTTTCCTCATAGGCGCATATATTCCCATAAGCACATTCCCCGAGGGTGTGCAGTATATAACGCTGTTCGTGCCGGGCAGCTATTCGGCCTCGCTCTTCCGCGGATTTTTTATGGACGGCGCTCTAAAAAAGATGGAGGAGGCGGTCTCTGCCGAGTTTTCTGAAGCGCTTGCCGGGCAGTTCTCTGTAAAGCTCAATTTCTTCGGCACTTCGCTCTCTGCGGGCTGGGTGGCCGTCATACTCGGGGCAACTGTGGTTGTGTTCGGAGTCTGCTGTTTCGTCGCGGCGGCCGTGCGCGCAAAAAGACACAAAGTCTGAAATATATTAATAAAGCGCCGAAACGCGTTTGCGTATCAGATTATTAAAGCGTTGGCGCTATTTAAATTATTAAAGCGTTGGTGCTATTTAAATTATTAAAGCGTTGGTGCTATATATTAATAGAGCGCAGGGGCGCGGCGATTTTATCGCCGCGCCCCTGCGCTTTACTTTAAGGTAAAGCCATTCAAAAATTTTAATAATCCTGTTTTAAATAGTTGGGGCATATCTGCCGCTCAATCAGTTTTCCGCTCCCTGATGCAGCGCTTTTCCGTCTGTCGCGGTCGCCTCATTTTCCTGCTTTTTTACGCCGAAAATTTTGTTTGCAAGGGGCACTGTAACCTTTGCAAACTGCTTTGCAAGCAGTCCCACAAAAATAGCCGCCGCAACCGTTCCTTCGCGCACGCCAAGCAACGTCTTTGAACAAGAAAGGGATATTACTACGGCTATGATTACAAGCGAGCAGTCGCATATGACCTTCATATATCCGAATTTGATTTTGGGGAAGGTGGCGTTGAGTGCCAGGGCAAGCCCCTCGCCTGCAAGAGTGGTTACATTTGCCGCCACTTCAAAGCTTACGCCGACTGCCACAAGCACAATGCCTGCAATGCACAGCAGCCACTGCTGCCAGTATTCAGCGACCTCAAAATCTGTAAGGCAGTATTCCGAAAGGTTGCAGAGGTAGCCAAATACTACGCACACGGGTATCTGAAGGAGCTGTATAAGCTTGAATTTGCGCCTTAAAATTACAATCTGTATAAGCACTATAATGGTGTTGATAATTATGGTTGTCTGGCCGATGTCAAGATAGTCGGGGGTAAGGTCGTCGAGTACCTTAGGTATGCTCGATATGGGCGACGTACCCAGCGTGGCCTTTATGGAAAAACCTACGCCGAAAGACATTATAAACAGTCCCACGCACAAAAATACCCAGCGCTTTATGTATTCTATAACCTCCGCGCGGGTAGGCTTGCGCAATTTAAAATGCTTTTTTGTGCCTTCTGCCGTCGCTGCATCTGCGGTGGGCGCAGTGTTTAGTGCCGTACATTCGTCTGCCTGGGCGCTGACAGCTGCGCTTTCGTCTGTTGCAGCAATCTCTGCCGCGCTGCATTGTGAGCTGTTTCCGCACTCAAGATTTCCTTGCTCCGACGTAGCTGCGGAGCAATCTGTATTGCCGTCCTGCGATTGTTCTTCCTCTGAAATTTCCTGCATAAATTACTCCTCCGAATTGCAAATGTTTTTATAAATCTCCTCAAGCTCTCCGCGTAGCCTTTGGGCCTCAGCTTCGCTAAGTCCTGCAAGCGCGCGCCTTTCAGCTTCGGCAAATAATTTCTTTACCTGCAAGGCGGCGGTGCGTCCGCTCTCTGTAAGATATACGTATACAGAGCGTCTGTTGCCCGCCTTGCGTCTTCTTTCAATAAGTCCCGCAATCTCCATTCTGTCCAGAATACTGCCCGCCGTGGCACGCTCTATTTCGCAATGCGTGGCAATGTCCTTCTGCTCAACGCCGTCGTGCTCGAGCAAAAATTCCAGTATCTTGGGCTGCCCTGAAGTAAGCCCCAGTTTTTTTGCCTCACCCATCACGCTGCGGTGAAAGGCAAAGTATGTTTTCATAATAAGGTGGTGGAAGCTCTTTTCCATCGTATTATCCCCATAAAGTAAGTTTGCTTATAGTAAGCTTTATTACTATTTAAATATATGCGGCAACAAGGCGCAAGTCAAATAAATTTGTAGCAGTTTTAAAAGGTGGGGGGGGATATGGTAAATCTGTTCAGTATTTTGTTAAAAAAACGCGCACCCGGCAGAAAGACAGCATAAAAATGTGGTAGGGGGTATTCAATGCAAAACCACAAAATATATTTTGTCCGCCATTGCGGCGGGTATGAAAAAATAATCTTTGCAACGGGCGCAACTGGCCCCACTGGCGCAACAGAGCAGGTAACATAAGGGAAAGAAAATAAAGCCATTCGGAACAAGGTCAAACGGCAGCTCATCCGGGCTGCCGTTCTTTTGTGCGCTCCGTTTTGCCCTTGCGATTTGCGCCTATTCCCTCTACTCCGAAATAAGGTGGAAAGCCACTTTTTTCGGAATAGTTTTTTAACCGTATCGAATCCGATACGGTTGGATGCCGCACTATTTTCAAATAATATATCAGCAATTTCGCATATCCTATTGAAATTCCCGTGCGGATATGCTATAATTGTTTTGTAATACGATCTGAACGAGGTGACTGTATGGCGATCAGCTACAATAAATTATGGAAACTGCTCATCGACAAGGGAATGACCAAGACGCAAATGCGCCTTCAGGCAGATATTTCAACGACGACGCTTGCCAAACTTGGAAAAAATGAGACGGTTTCGATGGACGTCCTCTTAAAGCTCTGCAAGCTGCTTGACTGCAACGTCGGCGACATTATGGATATAGTTAATGATTAAGCAAAGGGGGTAAGGCTATGGCTTCAATTATTGATAACAAAAAAAAGACCATGTTGGATTCATTAAAAAATGCATTGAATCAGGCCGAAAGTGTTGATATTTTAACTGCATTTTTCTATTTTTCTGGTTTTAATGCTTTGGCTGAAGAATTGAAAGATAAAAAAATCAGAATATTGGTTGGTAATACTATTGACCCTGAAGCTATAGGTGAGCTTTGTCGAGCAGTCGCAGATGACACAGATGAACCATTGGAGCACTATGCCAAAAGGAGTTTCAAGAAGCTGAGCAACTTGCAAAA
>DVNE01000056.1 GCA_018714625.1 Candidatus Coproplasma excrementigallinarum | reverse complement strand
TATCGTCCTTGCTTTATGTGGCCTTGTGCTGTTTTTTACGCTTGGCTATGTCAGACTGGAAAAAAAATACAAACGGATTTCTGTAATAATTATAAGCGTTGTGCTGTTATTTACTATTGTATTCGGGATCTTTGAAATTAATTTTTTCAGGTTCACTTCGGACGGAGTAGTTTTTGCCGTAGAAGACGAATATCAGATAGCCTGGGCTACATCAGTAAAATCTGTCGGATATGTAAAAATCGGCGACAAGACTTATTACGACGAGCAAGTCGGCCAGAACAGCGTTTCAAAACTCCATAAGGTATGCGTACCAATGAGCGAGCTTGACAGCGTAAAAGAGTATTCTATACATTCATCGCCCGTATATTCCGAGGCGGCTTATCTGTCCTGGAGCGGCAGGGAACGGAGCAAGTCATACACTTTCAGACCTGCGGACGGTTCGGACGGAATTCAGATATACAACATAAGCGACAACCACGAATGTCTGAGCGGAGCGTCGCAAGCGGGAAGATATTTCGGCGATAAGCTCGACATACTCATTCTTAACGGAGACAACATAAACGACGTCTCCTCTTACTACCAGATTTCGCTGATTTACAAACTTGCAGGCAACATTACAGGCGGGCAGATACCTGTAATTTTTGCGCGCGGAAACCACGACTGCGTAGGCAAATATGCCGACGAACTTCATAGGTATGTAGGCAGCAACGACGGTAATTTTTACTACACCGTTACACTCGGCGGGGTAAATTTTGTCGTTTTGGACACAAACAACGATATGTCTGACGATAACTTTTTAATTTCTTCCACAGCCAACTTCGAGCTTGTGAGAGAGCGTCAGGCAAAATGGCTTGAAGAACTTGATTTTAACGGCTTTGACGCGGAGTACAGCCTGCTTGTGTGCCATATGGCATTCGGCCTTGCCGATTACAAGCGCTTCCCGGACTGGACGCAAAAACTAAACAGTCTTACGGACGGCAAGTTTGATTTGTGTGTAAGCGGACATTCCCACCGTCTGCATTTTGCCGAGGCAGGCACAGACACCCTGACAAGCTATCCCATTATAAGAGGTTCAATCAGAAGTGACCACAGAACAGACGGCGAAGGCGTATTTCCATTTACATTTACCGGCACGGCAATCGAGTGCATTGACGGACATATCACGGCAAAG
The DNA here is from genome assembly GCA_018714625.1 of Candidatus Coproplasma excrementigallinarum. Taxonomy (GTDB): domain Bacteria; phylum Bacillota; class Clostridia; order Christensenellales; family Borkfalkiaceae; genus Coproplasma; species Coproplasma excrementigallinarum. The sequence continues at coordinate 11,535 of DVNE01000056.1, read as the reverse complement.
TTTACAAACAGCAAACACGAGGTACTTCATGAAATTTCAGTACTGTAAACAACCCTTCAGCATGTTTTAAGTTTTGTCAGGTCTATAAAAATACACGATAGTCCACGAATTAAATTTACTGATTTTTTAAATCAAGATTGCAATATAAAATGACTGCGGGCGGCATATCTGCCGCCCGCGGTCTTGCTTAATCAGCATTTTAAAATTATAAGCTATGCAGTATGTTAGTTGAACATTAACCAACAAGCTCAAAATTGCCCGCTTCAAGCGTTGCGCTTTCCGTAGTTACATTTTCGCCGCCACGCTCTACCGTGAACGCAACTGTATCGCCCGGACGAAGAGTGAAGAGCAAATCTTCTATATCGTATGCTCTTTCGATAGTCTTTTCAACGCCGTTTACCGATATGGCGAGAATAACGTCTCCCGTCTCCACACCGCATTTTTCGGCAATGCTTTCACTCACAACGGAATTCACGGTCACACTCTCGTATATTTCCCCGTAGCCGACCGTTTCGTCGTAAATATATTTTGAGTTCGAGGAGCTGACGCTCAGCCCGAATTTGGGAGTATTCAGTCCGCTTGTATCGGAATTTCCGTCATTGTAAAAGTATATTATATTGTTTGCCACGCCCGTCACAATCTCCAGTGGCACGGCATAGTTAATATTCTGGTCCTCTGAGTTGCCTGAATTTGTTATGCCTATAAGTTTACCTTCTGCATTGAACAGTCCTCCGCCGGAATTTCCGCTGTAAAGCGGCGTATCAATCCTCATTGAGCGATAAATACGGGCTACATTGTCTATCTTGAGCGAAATCTGTTCGTTTACAGTACTTATAACGCCGCGCGTCACGCTTAGGCCTGCATCTTCAGGGTTGCCTATGGCTATTGCCGTCTCGCCGACATAGTATTCGTCTGCAAGCTCTACTTCGCAGGCATATTCGTTTACGGCAAGTATATCTTCGGTGCTTGCGCGCAGGACGGCAACGTCGTAATTTATTGAACCGCCTACATATTCAAGCGGGATAGCATAGTCACCGTAACTGTACTGGGTATATCCTTTATTGTCCGTCCCTGCCGACTGAGGAGTGTCCTCGCTGCCATACAGATAACCTACAATTTTATTTGCAATTTTACTTCCGCCGTTCTCAGACTCGATGGCGTTAGTATTGTAGACTACATGATAGTTGGTAACTATATAAGTATATCCGTCCTGGCTCTTGTCCATGTCGTAAATTATGGCTGCGCCGGTATAGACGCTTGTATTTACTCCGAGCGGCCAGCCCATTGCCGAGTACTGCGGAGTTATAAATTCGCAATACAGTTTCATGCTCGACTGAAGACAATAGTTTATTGACGCTGCAACCCCGTCTTCTCCAAGCGTGAGATATTTGGCAACAAAATCGGCAAAAGTTATGTCGTCGCCCGTCTGATTTACATATTCGTTATATATATCGTTTACGCTGACGCCGTTTTCGCCGGAAGGCACGGTTATGTCGAGCGAGGTACCGTCTGAATAGAAGACTGTGTAAATTTCACCTTCGGCAGTCTCTCCTGTCTTTTCAACTGAAGATACGCAGTTGCCGGAAGAAGACAGTTCCTTGGTGGTTCCGTCTGAATAATTAATTAAAAAGCCGCCGTCTGTCGCCTCTATCGAGGTCACATAAGTGCCCGAGCTGCAGGCCGCAAACGCGGGAACGGCTGCAACTACGGCCGCACACGCCGCAACTGCAATAATCTTTGTAGCCCTGTTCATACAATGTTCTCCTTTAACAGAATTTACCTTTTCTGTTGAAAATATCATACTAACTTATTATTGACGGCAGGTCACAATATTATGAAGTTTTGTAAAAAGTTTACTCCATACACTTTACACAGTTTTAAAGAGAGCTATTCTATTCTCCTTTTCATAGCAAAAAGAACTATTGACGCAACTATGAATACAACCGCCTCTGTAAACGGATAGGAAATCCACACACCGATAAGTCCGAATTCTTCCGAAAAGAGATATGCAGCAGGAATTATCAGCACCAACCCCCTCAGCACAGAAATTACCTGTGCAGGAGCTGGCCTTTCGGAAGAGCTGAAAAAAGCCGACGCCGTTACATTATATCCCACAAAAGGTATGGCGATAAAATATATCCGCATTCCGTCTGCCGCAATTTCTGTGAGCGAAGGTTGTTTTTCTCTGTTGAAAATGTCCGCAATAGGTTCGGCATAGAAATAAATCAGCACATAAACCAATGCCGAAAACAGAGCTGCAAATATGAGGGCAAGAATAAAATAAGCGCCGCCCCTGCCGTCACCAGAACCGTGAGAACGGCTGACCAACGGCTGTATGCCCTGGGCTATTCCCGTAAATACCGACGCAATCACGAGCGAAATGTTTGCAACAACGCCGTAGGCCGCCACGCCGTCATTGCCGTTCAGCCCCAATATTATAAAGTTGAACACCAGAATTACCACTGCGGAAGAGAACTGTTCTATTAATGAAGGTATGCCGAGTGCAAACATGGAAAACAAAAACTTTAATGATGGCATACCTTTAACTGCCTTAAAGTTATTTTTTCTGCGCAATAAGTGAACTGAAGATATGGCGATTCCGATAATCGGCGCAAGACCGGTTGCAAAAGCAGCGCCGAACATGCCCCACCTGCACACAAAAATAAATATCCAGTCCAGAAGCACATTAGAAAGACTGCCGGCAACAGTCGAAAGCATTGCCAGCCTGGGTGCGCCGTCGTTGCGGACAAAGCAGGTCAGTATGTTATTCAGTATGAAAGCGGGTGAAAATAAAAGCAGAACTCTTAAATAAGAGGTGGTCATATGCAAGGTGTTTTCGTCAGCACCGAAAAGAGTTGCAAGTCCTGCGGGGAATACCGCCCCCGCTACCATAAAAATAACCGCAAACACGACGCCCGCGCAGAGCGAAGAGGTAAAAGCCTTGTCGGCCTCCTTCCCATCCCCGCGACTGCGACAGACAGAATATCGGGTTGCGCCGCCCATACCTAGCATAAGACCGATGCCGTGAATGAAGTAATACACGGGAATTGTCAGATTGAGCGAAGAAAGCCCGTACACGCCAAGTCCCTGAGAAATAAAGTAGGTATCTGCAAGAATGTAACAGGACATTGCTATCATAGCAAATACGCTCAAAGGAACGTATTTTAAAAATTCTTTGATTGCAGTTTTATCTTTAAAGATAGCCATAGTTTACGTGTGCAAAATTTGCCGCAAAAAAAATAAAGAGCGCAGGCACATTCCACATCTTCAAGGCCTAACGATGAGGAAACCAACGCTCTTGTTTACCCGGCGGCAAACGATAATTAAAATTTTTTTTAATATAACAGATTTTAATTTTACTGTCAACTTTATTATCTCTGCGCCGCAAAAAAATTGACAAAACTTATATTAAAATTATAAAATATATAGATTTTAAATTGGATAACGAGCCAATTAAAAAATTAACGGTCTTTGAGTATAAAAGCGCCGCGGCGAATACAATTCGCCGCGGCGCTTTTATAAACTGTTTATTAAATCGTATAACAATTATCGGTTACATATTAATAGCTTTCATTAGAGCAGAGGAAAACTACTCACTCTGCATTGCGGCGCCTTGCAGTTGCAATTCTGAAAGAGCGGCGAGGTTTTTCTTCCTGAGGCAGTGCTGCAGGTTCTTCAGCGACGGGCTGCTCCTCCGCAACATTATTCTCTTCAGCCTCGTTCAGTTCTGCATCGTCCACACTGATGTCCTCCAAAGCCTGGGTCAGCGCGTCGTCCCAGCGGGGTGCGCTTATAATCAACTGCCCTCCCGCCTGAGCGTACAGAGCTTTCGTAGAGAAATCTTCAACGGCTTTATATCTGAGATAAGCCTGTCCGCAGGGGTATTCCTCCGATTTATCGCATACGGCGCAGAAAGGCGCATATCTGCCGCACAAATCAAGCCCGAGACTCTCGCTTGCAAGGAATTTATCAACGTCTGCTACCACCTGGGCTATAGCAGGGGCGTCTATGCCTGCGGCGCTGAACATGGGACAAACCTCTCCCATCCGCTCATAAATGCGGAATGCTGTAACGCAGGGATTTTCCGCCCACTTTGAGCAAACCGCGCAAAACGGCGCATATGTACCGCACAGGTTGTACCCAACCGCCGTACTGCCGATAAGTTTATCGGTATCTATTATATGCTGAAGAGAAAAACTATCAAAGGGCAACGCCTTTATAAGTTTTTCAGGTTTGGACTGATCCCACATACAAACACCTCCGTTTATGCAAGTTCAGGTTGAAATTCCGTTAAAAGCGGCTTAGAAAAGGTATTTTTACAAGCTGTATCAGATAAAACTTACCCTTATTGCCTTGCCGCGTCAGATTTCTTTCACCTCGAGGCCGTCGAGTATCTCTTCATACTTTTCGCGCCTGAAAGTTATATCGTCGGGGGTGGTGACTGCCGCCGTACCGCCTGCAACTCCGCAGCGGAGAATATCCTCAAGGCTGCCGCCCTTTGCCAGGGCAAAAGTTGCCGCGGCGACCATGCCGTCGCCCGCACCTATAGTGGAATTCATTGCAACATTTATGCTCTTGCAATAGTAATTTTTGTTGCCGTCAGTGATAATAGCGCCATCTTTACCGAGGGACAAAAGAACACGCTTAGCTCCGAGCTTTAAAAGCTTGTGACAGCCCTCGAGGGCGTCTTCCTTGCTATCTACGCTGATATTGAGCGTGCTTTTAAGTTCCTCAAGATTGGGCTTTATAAGGTCTGCACCGCACTTGAGCGCCTCGAAAAGTCTTTCGCCGGAAGTATCGACTACCTTTTTGACCTTTTCGGGCACGGCCGAAAGTACATCGGCATAATAAGAGGGCAACATACTCCTGGCAAGCCCGCCGGAAATTACTACCGCTTCGCACCTTGACGAAAGTCTGCGCACCTTTTCTATGAGTTCAGCTTTCTTTTCTTCACTGACCTCAGGACTAATGTCGTCCACTTCGGTGAGCATCGACTTGTTGTCTACAAATTTATAATTTTCGCGTACGCGACCAGGACACCAGACAAAGCGATATGGAACGCACTCGAGATGCAGTTCCTGCTCGAAAAGTCTGCCGTTGCCTTCATACATAAAGCCTGTAGCGCACACATCTGCGCCCAACCTTTTAAGACCGCGCGCAGCATTTATAGCCTTACCCGTGAAAAATATGCGCTTATTGAGTATTTTGTTGAATTTGCCCACGCTGAGACTTTCAACTTCCATATTGACGTCTATGCAGGGGCTTAAACATATACATAAAATCATGATTATTCTCACGGGCAGGTTTTTCCGCAGAAAATTTACATGAAATTACATGGAAATCATCTGCAGAGTTTCATAGAGTTCGTAATTGAACTTCTTTTTCATATTGACGGCTTCGATTATATCCATATCGATAATTTCGTTCTTATGGATACCTACAACCCTGTTGCCTATGCCGTCGTTGAGAAGACGAACAGCCTTGTTGCCGAACTGTGCGGCGAGCATTCTGTCTGCCATAGAGGGCGAACCGCCACGCTGAATGTGACCGATTGTTGTGGGACGAACGGAATAAGTGGTTACAGACTGAAGCTGTTTTGCAAATTCGTCCGCGCTGCAAACGCCTTCGGCAACTACGACGATATTTGAATGTTTGCCGTTCGCACGCGAGCGGTTAATCTTCATTACAATGTCGTCGAGGTCAAATACGACTTCGGGAACAACGATTATTTCAGCGCCGCTGGCAATACCTGCGTAGAGCGCTATATCGCCGCAACGCCTGCCCATTACCTCTACTACGGAAATTCTTTCGTGCGAGGTCATCGTATCCCTGAGCTTATTGATAACATCAATGCAGGTGTTTACAGCCGTATCAAATCCGAGCGTATAATCAGTATATTCAAGGTCGTTATCTATTGTTCCGGGAATGCCTATTGTGGGTATGCCGTATTCTTCAGAGAGGCACTTTGCACCCCTGAACGAACCGTCACCGCCGATTACGACAAGTCCTTCAATGCCGCGCGCTTCAAGCGTGCGGACAGCCCTCTTCTGCCCCTCTTTTGTGAGCATTTCAAGGCATCTGGCCGTACGAAGCTTTGTGCCGCCGCGCTGAACTATATCTGAAACGGAGCGCATATCCATGGAGACCATCTCGTCGTCGATAAGCCCCTGATAGCCGCGCTCTATGCCGTAAACTTCCATACCGAAGTAAAGGGCACTGCGCACTACCGCTCTGATGCAGGCGTTCATACCGGGGGCATCGCCGCCGCTTGTAAGCAAGCCTATTCTCTTCATAAAAACCTCCGAAAAGTTCAAGTTTTTATTTTAAATACGCGTGCGGCGGACTCTTCCGCCAACCCCATCATAAATAATTACACGCAGAAATTCATCATTTCCAGTTATATATTATAGCAAATACTTTTGAGAATTTCAATAGATTTTAGCAAGTTAAACTATAATTTATGTAATAAACAAGTTATTGTGCGCAAAAAGCGCGCAGAACAGAGCGCGTGCTGCTGTTTATTGCGCTTTTTTGCGCGGATACCTGCCTTTAGGCAGTTTTAAAAATTACAGAAAATTATTTTAAAGGCCGCAGACAAAGCTTTAAACGCGCCTTGCAAAAGCTCGCTCAATAAGTATGCGCTTAAGGCAAACCACACAAGCATGACCTAAAGGCTCTCTTACACAAGGAGCATTGAATAGCGAGCTCACACAAGACGCACTTCGGCGTCGTCGAGGTACATACTCAGCTCCGCAAGCAGGCCTCGGCAGTAGTTTACGCCGCCGCCGACGCGGAACTTTTTATCGCCCCTCTTGATTGCGCAGTCGGTATCCCCCTCGTAGTTGCCGAGCATTGCGACAAGTTCGTCAAAATCCTCGTCGGAAAGGCGGGTTGCGTTCAGCCAGAGAATATCGCGTTTTTTTGCAGGCTGGCTGGGTTTGCTCTCCTCCGCCGTCTTTACATTTTCGTTGAAGGCGGTGATTTTATCAAGAATTATCGTGGGCTCTTTGCCATTGTCGAGGTCGAGCTTTCCCGATATTCTTACGATTTTGTCGTTGGCGATAAGTCCGCGGTACTTTTCGTAAATCGCGGGGAAAGCGAGGCACTCAATGCTGCCGTAGACGTCTTCTAGCGTAATGAACGCCATGTGCGCGCCAGTGCGCTTGGTCACAGTCTTTTTGAACGCGGTTATAATGCCGCCCATCGTAACCTGCATACCGTTTTTGACGGAATTGTAAGTTCTTTCGCCCTCGTCGTCCTCGGTATAGTCGTCCATCAGACTGCAGTTGAAATTGCAGTCGCCAAAACTGTTCATATACTTTTCAAAGGGGTGTCCGCTTACATATACGCCGAGCACCTCTTTTTCTTTTGCCAGTTTTTCATTGAGCTCGTATTCGGGGACGTTCGGGTAATTTACGGTAATCTTTTCTTCCTCTATTATGTCTCCGAACAGACTTATCTGTGCGCTGCTCTTCTGCTTTGCAATGCTTGAAGCGCGCTGGTAGAGCGAATCGTACACCAGAATGAGCTGCGAACGGTACACGCCCATGGAATCGAAAGCGCCCGCGTAGATAAGTCCTTCTATCATTCGCTTGTTGACCATAGCGGCGCAGCGCGAAATGAAATCGGGGAAGTCGGCAAACAGACCGTGCGCATTGCGCTCGGCGATTACGAGGTCTACCGCCGCCTGACCAGTACCCCTCATTGCGGAGAGACCGAAGCGTATGCCGTCGTTCTCAACCGAGAAAACGGTCTTGGAGCGGTTGATATCGGGCGGGAAAACTTTGAGGCCCTTATCCTTGAGGTACAGAACGTACTTTGTTATCTCGTCTATCTTATTCAGCCTGTTGTTTAAAAGCGCGCAGATAAATTCCTTGATATAGTACTTTTTGAGCCATGCCGTCTGATAGGCAAGCGTGGCATAGGCCGCAGCGTGCGATTTATTGAACGCGTACGAGGCAAAGCCCTCCATATCGGCAAATATCTTTGAAGCAACTTCGGCAGAGATGCCATTCTTTATGCAGCCCTCTATGTGCGAGCCGTTTACGTCGCTTGTGCCGCCGTTTATAAACTTATCTTTCTGGGCAAGCAGCGTCTTTTTGTCCTTTTTACCCATTGCACGGCGCACGAGGTCGGCCTCGCCGAGCGAAAAGCCCGCAAGGTACTGGAATATCTGCATTACCTGTTCCTGGTAGACGGGTATGCCGTAGGTGACCTTTAAAATCTTCTCTTCCTGCGGGCAGTCATAGGTTATCGCTTCCAGGCCGTGCTTTCTGTCGCAGAATGAGTCTATGAACTTCATGGGGCCGGGGCGATAGAGCGAAACGCCGGCTATCAGGTCTTCAAGGGTATCGGGCTTGAGCTGGCGCATAAACTTTTTCATGCCGCCCGCTTCGAGCTGGAACACGCCGTCGGTGTCGCCTTCGGAGATAAGCTCGTACGCGCCCGCGTCGGTATATCCTATTTCGGTGAAATTTATGTCCCTGCCGTAGTCCTCTTTGATATAGTCGAGGCACTTTTTTATATCGGTCAGCGTAACGAGCGCAAGGAAGTCCATTTTGAGCATTCCGAGCGCCTCTATCTCCTTCGCTACAAACTGGGTGGTTATGTCGTCGCCGTTGCGCGAAAGAGGAACGTTGTCGGCTATCTTTTTGCGGCATATTACGACGCCCGCGGCGTGCATACCCGTCTGGCGGGGCATACCCTCTATCTTGCGCGCCATATCGATTACGGCGTGCAGGGTTGCGTCGTTTTCATACATATCGCAGAACTCAGAGTTGCGGGCAAGCTGCAGCTCGTTGAGCTTATCTGCAATGGAGGCGCGCTTGTCCTCGTCCTGTTCGGCGAACATCTTCTTCTTTGTCTTCTCTATATTGAGGCCGAGCAGGTCGCTTATCGAGGTCTTGCCGTCCATTATCTTGGTAAGCCTGTCCGTTTCGGAGTAAGGCACGTTCATAACCCTGCCGACGTCTTTGATTGAGTTTTTTGCCGCCATTGTACCGAACGTGACAATCTGGCAGACATTCTCGGGGTGGTACTTTTCGCGCACGTACTCGATTGTTTCCTCGCGTCTGTCCGTGCAGAAGTCGATATCGAAGTCCGGCATGGATACACGGTCGGGATTTAAGAAACGCTCGAAAAGCAGGTCGTATTGCAGCGGCTCAACGTCTGTTATGCCTATGGAATAGGCGACAATAGAGCTTACGCCCGAACCTCTGCCAGGGCCTACGGGTATGCCCTGCTTGCGCGACCAGTTTATAAAGTCCCACACAATAAGGTAGTATTCGGCATAGCCCATGCTGCATATTACGCCCAGCTCATAGTCGGCGCGCTCCCTCTCGCGCTTGGTTACAGTGCCGTAGCGGCGGACAAGTCCCTCGTCCGTCAGCTTGCGCAGATACTGTTCTGGCGTGCTGCCGTCGGGCGGCGTATAGCCGGGAATGAGCGAGGTATCCCTTACAGGATAGCCCTTTTTATCGAGGTTGAAAGCAGGTTCGTTCACCTTATCGGCTATGACGCGCGTATTGGATATGGCGCGGGGCAGATGGGGGAAGAGCTCGGCCATCTCGTCGCCGCTCTTGAAGTAGAACTCCTGCGTTTCAAACTTCATTCGCTTGGGGTCGTCGAGCGTCTTTTTCATCTGTATGCACATCAGCACGTCCTGCATCTCGGCGTCCTCTTTATTGAGGTAATGCACGTCGTTGGTGGCAACAATCTCCACGCCAATCTCGTCAGCAAGGCGCACCAGAAGGGGCAGCACTTTCTTTTCCTCGTCAAGGCCGTGGTTCTGTATCTCTATGTAGAAATCTTCGCCGAAAATGCCCTTAAGGTAGAGCGCAAGTTGCTTTGCTCCCTCGTAGTCGTCGCTTAAAAGCCGTCTGGGAATTCCGCCAGCAACGCACGCGGAGAGGCAGATTACACCCTCTGAATGTTCCTTTAAAACTTTATAGTCAATTTTGGGCTTATAGTAAAATCCGTCCACAAACGCCATTGAATCGAGCTGGACAAGATTTTTATATCCCACCTTGTTTTTTGCAAGCAGAATGAGGTGCTCGGATATGTTTGCCGACTTTTCGTGCATATCCTTGGTGACATAAAACTCGCACCCTACGATATATTTTATGCCTGCAACGGCCGCCTTTTCGGCAAAGTGAAGCGTGCCGTACATATTGCCGTGGTCGGTCATGGCCACGGTATCTATGCCGTTTTCCTTGCAGTACTCTATAAGATTGTCGATTTTGCATGCACCGTCGAGCAGAGAATACTCGGTGTGAAGGTGCAGATGAACGAAATCAGTCATTTAAATTCCTCTGTGAAACGCGGCACAGCCGCTTGTAAACTATTTATGTGGGTGCGGATATTTCGTGGGTGCGGACAACGCTGCCTGTTAGCTTTTTGATCCACGGCAATGCCGCACTTGTTGCGGCAGACCGCCTTAAACTATAAACTATTAAGAGTCGCCTGAAGGCCCATTGAGCAGTTTAATGACACTGCGACAATGGAGCCGCTTGTAAAGCCACACTGCCAGTCAAAGGCAGATAAGAAAAAACATCCTAAGACAGAAAAGAGAGCTTAGCCGTCGCCGAGCTGCCTGGCCATATCCATTATCTTGCGGAAACGGTGATTTAAGCAGCTTTTTGAAATTTTAAGTCTGTCGGCCAGCTCCTGCATAGATGCATTTTTGTCGGCAAGCCTGCCCTCCGCCACCGAAAACAGATTTTCGTCAAGGCTCTGCAAGCCGATTGTAGAGCGGATTATTTCAATCGCCTGAACCTGCTTTACTGATGCGGAAACCGTCCTGTCTATATTGGAGACCGAACAGTTATTCACTCTGTTTTCGTTATTGGCGGCGTCGCGCTCCCTTGCAACTTCGTCCAGTTTAGATAGCGCATTCTTTGCGTCTGCAACACCCAGAAATGCCGAGATTGCCTCTATACTCTTGAGATAGACTACGGCGCTTTCCTTGCGCATGACGAGCTTGGGGAATATATCAAAATTGCACAAGAGGTCGGCAAAATCACCTGCCGTAATCTTGTTATGGAATACCACTTCGAGGTGATAGCCGGTACTGCTTACACTCTTAGAATCGGGCAGAGTGCAGCTGCCGCCGCCTAAAAAAGCGCCTTTTATATAGGCTTCCGCTGAAGCGCGGTCGTTTGAAGAAGCCGACGAAGAAAAGCTTACAAACAGCCCCTCCTCGTCCTCGCCAAGAATGCCCATCTCAAGCAGGAGGCGCGTACTGCTCTCACCCACGCATGAGAAAATGAGCTTGTCTCTGCCGCTCGATATATCCGAACGGGAAGAAAATTCGCTTATCTCTATACCGAAAGCGCTCTCTATAAGCTCGGCAAAAAAGTGTGCGGTATGCTCGCTCTCGGTGGAGAGCTCAAAACCGTAATCCCCGCCCGAACGGATAAGACTGCCGCTCGTGCGTATAAATGCCGAAAGGGCGGCAAGAACATTCTGTCTGCCACCACTGAAATTCTTTATTATCTCGTTTTTTATTTCCTCGGTAAAATTCAACATAATCGGCCG
>DVNE01000004.1 GCA_018714625.1 Candidatus Coproplasma excrementigallinarum | reverse complement strand
CTGTTATTTTGATTAATTTTGTTCACTTATAGTAAATTTTACAGTTAACTGAAAAATGCTTACACAAAGATTAGTAATAGGAGTTTAATAAGAAAATATAAGTACAGGGTGTTACAATATTGAAAAGAGCGCAGGGCAAATGATACAGAATGATAAAGTTATATTGCACGATTGAAAAATGGGATACCCGAAAAGGTATCCCATTTATGGAGCTGCTAACCAGATTTGAACTGGTGACCTCGTCCTTACCAAGGACGTGCTCTACCTGCTGAGCCATAGCAGCAAAACTATTAAAGTACATACATTCGCGCTGTTTCGCGCAAATCCTTTGATATTATATGTTAAACGGCTATCAATGTCAAATAATTTTGCGCGCAAAATATATAAAAATTTTTTTATCGTTCCGCCTTTTTCTGTGAGGCCAAAGATATTTAAGTGCGGGAAGTCGTTATTGCAACAAAAACGGCAACCAAGCATTTTAAACTTAAGTTGCCGTTTTATCGTGTGCTGTTTTCTTGTTACTGTTTCATATTCTGTAAGCTCATTTTGTTATAATCTATAAAAGATAGCCACATTTTGCTTAAGACATAATAAACACCAAGCCTTAGGCGTTTTTATACTGAGCGATAAATTCCTTCAGGCACTTGCAGGGTTTGCCCTGTGAATCATAGCCTGTGTCGCCGCAAATTCTGCATTTATAGTGCGGCCTGAAGTCCTCTTTATCTATTCCGAGTTCGGCAAGCCTTTCGTCGGCAAGTTTTTCCGCGTCGGCTATCTGTTCCTCAATCTCATTTGCATTGCCTTCAGACTTAGCCTCTGCAAACGCAAGCTTTATATTGAGAGCATTGATTTTCTTGTGCAAATCGCCGTAGGTTTTGTCGTCAAGTGCGCGCCTGTGGATTTGCTCGGCTCTGTTTTCGGCAATTTCACGCAGTTCGGCGTAGTGGCGCTCTATTACAGAGCGGTCGATAGATTTTTCGCCCTGCGCGGTGGGGGTGCGCACTACACTTTCGATTTTGTCAGGTGTGAATGTGCCCGCCGCCTTCCATGAAGAGAGTACGCCGTTCATATAGGCAAGAGGATTGTTCTTTCCGCACGAAAGTTCAGCAGCGCGCTTAATCATATCGTCAGAAAATCCCCATGCCCGCCAGCGCGATAAAAATTCGCTGTCGGAAGGAATAATGCGGCGGGTGAGCCCGCAAAGTGAAAGCACCGCCTTTATAAACTCTTCTTCGGCGTTGCGCTGTTCTATGTAGGAATTGACGGCTTTTTCGGTTATAATTCCCTGCGCGGAAAGCTGTTTTACAAAATCATCCATGTCCTCGAATGATTTTCTTCCGTGCATAAAGCAGTAGGATGCAATATTTTTAAGCGTCTGCAAATCAAAACCTTCGTCGCACCATACGCTAACATAATTTTCTATATACGGTGCAGAGTTCTGCATATATACGCCCAGCGCCCTTGCAATTTCGTAAGTGGCGGCGTGCACGGAGTTTTTGTTCTCGCAGTAGTAGCCTATTTCCTTTACGTCAAACTTTTTGTTTCTGTAGAGCTCGCCCAAAGCGTCGTCAATCTTTTCCACGGACTTCGCATTGAAATACTTTGCGGCGCAGCAAATGGCGTCGTCTGAAAAGCCGAGCTCCTCGTTCCACTTTTTATATAAGTTTTCGTCCTCGATACCAGGCCTGCGCGTAATGCCTGCCGCATTGAAAATTTTGAGCAGCGAAGGCGTGGAGGAGGTAAATTTTGCGAGCTTTTCGTCGACCTTTTTTGCCGTCACCGCGCCATCAGCGGCAAAGCTCTTTGCCACCTTTTTTATGTACTGAACGCGTATGTCATCGCCCTTCATATTGACGCAGTAGTTTACAATCATAAGCAGGGCGCTCTGTTCAAAGCCGTATTCCTCAAGCAGGTAGAAGTACTCGCGGTATTCGTTTGTGGAAATCATCCTGCCCTTTATAACCGCCTGCACGCTCTTTGCAAAGTCGGCGTATTTTTCGGGCTTGTACTTTTTAGGCGTGCCGCTCACATTCTCGGCTTCGAGATATGTAACCTCAAAGGGCGAGCGCCCCGTGATTTTAACAAGCTCGAATTCGTCGAGGTATTCAAAGCAGCTTATAGCCTGCTCCTCGGTGATGTTCAGACTCTTGGCAAGGTCGCTCACGGTGAATGACGCCGCGTCTGAACAAAGGTACAGCCCATACAGGTATACCTTTACCGCAACCGCGTCGAGCACGGGCATATATTTGGTTATGAATTTGTTCTCTACCGCGGTAAAAGAGTTATCTTTAAGTTGCGGCGAAAGCGTGATAAAAGCCATATTGCAAAATCCCGTCTTATCGCTTGATTTATTTGCTCAAAAGGAATATAATTGATTTAAATTACGTACCGACTTTCCGGGCGGCTAAAGCGCGCCCGCTTTCAGTACGGCAAAAACAAGTATAAACTAAACTCAAAAAAAATGCAACCGTTTGGCCGCATTTGCGCGCCTTGCAGGCTGCACGGGGATTTTGTTTTTTTATGAGGATTGCGCACACGTCAGACTGGCATATAGGCAAAAAACTTATGGGGAGGGACAGGAGTGAAGAGTTCAGGAATGTCCTTTCGGAAATAGGTGAAATCTGTATTGCCGAGGGTGTAGACTTTCTTCTTGTGGCAGGCGACGTGTTCGATACCTATACGCCGCCCGCAGAGGCCGAAGAAATTTTTTACAGTGCGGTAAAAAATATTGCTGCGTCCTGCGCGGTACTCATAATAAGCGGCAACCACGACGACTATGTAAGGCTGACGGCCGCTCAGGCTATTTCTGAAGAGCTCAATATTTACACAGTCGGGAACAACCTGAAGGCCATTCCCTGCGCAAAGCGCGGCAGATGTTACCCCGTTCTGTCAGAGGGCGGATACGCCGTCTTTGAAAACACTTCGGGCGAAAAAGTTTATATAAATACCCTGCCATATCCAAACGAGGCGAGGTTTAAAGAGGGCAAGAACGACGAAAGCTTTGCCGATAAAATGACCCGCTGGATAGAGTACGGCGAGAGGGGCAAAACTCAAAAAATGCCCTCGGTATTCCTGTCTCACATATTTGCAGCGGGCGGCACTGCGGGCGACAGCGAGAGGGAGATTGACCTCGGCGGTGCGCGTGCAGTCGGTTTAAATCTTTTTCCCGAATGTGACTACTGTGCACTCGGTCATCTGCACAAGCGGCAGAAACTGGGCGAAAACATATACTACAGCGGCGCAATAATGCGCTTTACTTTTGACGAGGCTGGGCAGGAAAAGTCAATAAACATATTTGACTTAAACGCCGACGGCGTAAAAAATTTAAGGCAGATACCCTTAAAGTCGGCGGCAAATCTCGTCCGTCTTCAGGCGAACAGCGCGCAGGACGGTCTGGCCCTTCTGGCGCGGCACGCAGACGCCATAGCCGAGCTGACTTTAAATCTGAAAGAGCCGCTCTCTCCATCGGAAATGAGCGCGCTGCGCGAATGCCATAACCTGTATTCCCTTAAAATGGCGGTTGAGACAGAGCTGTACGGCGGCGTTGCCGCTGAAAATGAGGGCAAAAGCTCTTCACAGCTCTTTTCGGAATACTACAAGTCGCGGTATTCCTCCGACGTCCCTGAGGAGCTGCTCGCGCTCTTTCTTTCGCTGACGGAGGAAGAATGAAACCGTTAAAACTTGAATTCAAAGGTCTGAACAGCTTTTCTGAAAGGGCTACAATAGATTTTGCACCCCTTTTAAAGAGCGGAATATTCGGAATATTCGGCGAGACGGGCAGCGGAAAAACGACCATACTCGACGCCATAAATTTTGCACTCTACGGCGACATAGAGCGCAATCCCGATAAAATTGATAAAATAAACTATAACTGCGATGCGCTGGAAGTGAGCTTTTCGTTCGATATTTCCTCGGGCGGGGAGCGCCGCACCTACCTTGTGGAGCGCACCATAAAGCGCAAGAGCGGTACGCACAGCGCAAAACTTTTTGAATACAAAGACGGAAACTCCGTCGCCATAGCCGACAATGTAAAGTCGGTAAACGACAAGATTACAGAGATTATCGGCATAAACAAGGAAGATTTCCGCAAGTGCATTGCACTGCCGCAAGGCGAGTTTGCGCAGTTTGTAAATTCCGTCCCCGCAGAGAGGATAGAGCTGATTGAAAGGCTCTTTAATCTTCAAAAATACGGAAAGGCGCTCAAAGCAAAACTTGCTTTAAGGGAGAACGAGGCGGATAGCAAACTTTCTCTGCTCGAAGGCGGTCTTTCGGCGTTTGAAGAGGACACGCAGGAGGCGCTTGAAGAGCTTGAAACAAGGCATAAAGCTCTTTCAGACGGGCGTGATCAACTTGACAGGCGGGCAAAGCAGGCGGCGGAGGACTACGCCGCAAAAAAAGCTCTCGCCGAACAGAAAAAGCTCTATAAGGCTGCTGCGGAAAAACTTGCCGAGCTTGAGGGCAAGAAGCCTTATTTTGACAGACTTATAAAGAAGCTTCCCGCGCTCTCCGTATGCGAAACGGTTTGTGCAAGCGCGGAAACCCTGCAAGCTGTCGGCTCAAAGCTCAGGACAAGGCGGGAAGATTGCACCCGCATGAGTGAGAGCGCGCAAAAATTAAGGGCAAATCTTGCCGACATACAGAAAAAAATTTCAGACGGCAACTTCGAGAGCGAATTAGACAATCTCCTATCGAGATATAATATTATGAACGGCATGATGCCGCTGTGCGAAAAATTTGCCTCGGACGATGCCGAGCTTAAAAAGTGCCGTGTAAGCTATGCGGATATGCGTTCAAAACTTTCCGAATGTTCAGCTAAGTGCGAAAAACTGCGCACTTCTGTTGGCGAAAAGGAGAAAGTGCTTTCAGCAATGCCGCAGCTCGATATAGACGACTACTTCAAAAATGAGTTCAGAGGCGGTATTTTAAAGGACGAATACGCAAAGTCTTTGGGATATATAAAGGATTTGCAGGCGGAAGTGCGTACCTATGCCGACGACACGCCGCTCTACGACTACATTGACAGAGAGCTGACACGAAAGGCAAAGGAATACTGCGACCTGATTCTGACCGTCAAAGACGCAAAAATCAACGTCAACGAAGAGCTTGCAAATTTCCGTAAAAAACTTGAAGAACGCAAATCGCGCGAAGACGAGGTAAACGGTTTACGCACCGAACTCGGCAAGTACGAATTGCAGGTCAAAAACTTTTCCGAACGCGTAACCGAATTGAGGGAGCGAGGAGAAAAGCTCAGCGAAGAACACAAAATGCTCGGCACGCGGCTCAAAGAAGTTTTCGGGAAGAAAACCGACTATAAAAGGGCAGTTGCCGACGCCCGCGCAGCCTATAATTCAAAACAGAATGAAAAAAAGAGGCTGGACGGCGAGCTTGACAGAGTGCGTACTGCTGAGGCTGAAAACGCAAAAAATCTTGCCGCGGCAGAGGCGGAGTGCAAGGCGCTTGAAGAGAGGCTGAACGCCGCTAAATCTGAAATGGAGGCAAGGCTGAAGGACGCGGGAATGAGCGAAGTTGAAGAGTGCAGGGCGCTTATAGGCGAATACGGCGACTACAAGTCTGCGCTTGAAAACAGCAACAGGTTTACAGCGGAATACGCATCAGCCAAATCTGAATACGCAAGGCTGGGCAGTATTGTGGGTATTTCTGATATATCGGACGACGCGGTGAGCGCTGCCCTTACACTTAAAACAGAGAGCGAAAAAGAACTTGAAAACTGCCTGCGTGAAATAGCAGTTACGGCGGACAGAGCAAAAAATCTTAAAGAGAGGCTCAATAAAAAGTCTGAACTTAAGAAACAGTATGAAACAGCGCGCCGCGAACGCGACCTTATAGGCAAGCTCAAGAGCCTGCTGCGCGACAATAAGTTTATGGAGTACATCGCCAACGAGCACCTCGTCAACATTTCACGCGCGGCATCGAAGATACTTATAGAGCTTACGGACGGCAGGTATTACCTCGCCTACGAAGACAATAATTTCTGCGTTGGCGACAACTATAACGGCGGGAGCCTGAGAAAGGTAAAAACGCTTTCGGGCGGAGAAACTTTCCTCGTTTCTCTCTCGCTGGCGCTGGCGCTCAGCTCTACAATATGCAACCGTTCGCTCAAATCGATAGAGTTTTTCTTCCTTGACGAAGGGTTCGGCACTCTCGACGGCGACCTCATAGATACCGTACTCGGAGCGCTCGAAAAGCTAAAAAACGAAAACTTCTCGATAGGTCTTATAAGCCACGTCGAAGAGCTTAAACACAGAATAAGCAGTAAAATAACCGTAAACAAGGCAACGGAGAGCCACGGCTCAACAATTTCAATAAGTTGCTGACAGGAGAGAGATTTGTCTAATATTTTAACCCCGGTTTCACTCTGGAAGGATTTTGATAGTTCGCTTGAACTCGATGCGGAGGTCATTTCCCGAAAGTCGGAGGGAAACATTACAATAGAATATGTGCGTTTCGGCGGCCGCAAAACGGGCTCAGGAAGGGTAAAAATCTGCGCTGCTTTTGCAGGCAGTTCAGCGCAGTCCTCCGGTGAGGCCGTTATGCTGCTTCCCGACAGCACCTCGGGAATAGACGAAGCTCTTATGAAGTTTTTTGTTAAGAGCGGTTACAGCGTTCTGATGCCCGATTACCGCGGAGCGGCCGAAGGGAGCGAATATTTTACCGAATATCCCGAGGATGTAAGCTACGCTAATGCGGCAGAGTGCGGCAGACACAGGGATTTTGTGGACGAAGACGCTACAGAAACCTGCTGGTACGAGTGGGTGGGCGTGGCGCGCTATGCCTGCAAATACCTGCGCGAGCGCGGAATAACCAAAATCGGCGTCGTGGGAATTCGCGACGGCGGTGAGCTTGTATGGAAACTTGCCTCCTGCGAAGAGCTTGCCTGCGCGATAAGCGTATGCGCCGCAGGCTGGAAGGTTTACAGCGGATATTCAAAGTTCGGCGCAACCGAGCCAGCATTGGATGACGAAAGGTACAGATTTCTTGCGGGGATAGATTCGCAGGCATATGCGCCCTTTGTAAAATGTCCCGTACTCATGCTCTGTTCAACCAATGACGAAAGGTTCGATTACGACAGAGCATACGATACTTTTTCGCGCATAAACGAAAAATTTGTAGGTCAGAGCGTGATAACATATTCCGTGCACTGCAACGGCTGCATAGACGACGACGGCACAAAGGATATGTTCCTCTTCCTCGATAAATTCGTAAGGGGCAGGCAGGTATTTCTGCCCAAACCCGCTGTTATTAGTGTTATAACCGACTCGGAGCAGAACCTCGTTGCGCGCGCAGAGTTCGACGGAATGGGAGTGCCCGAGGGGTACGGAATGTACATGGCCGAGGATTGCATTGACTCTGTAATGCGTGAGTGGACGCCCGCGCCCTATAAGAGCGGTAGCGGCGCATTCCGCGATTTTTATCTGAATATATACGAAAAGACCTCTGTCGTATTTGCCTTCTGCTATGCAAAGTATACAAACGGTTTCACCGTCTGGTCGCGCATGGCGGTCAGAAAGGTGAGCGGCAAGTTCAAAAATATGAGGAAGAAGTGCAGGGTGATTTACTCCTCGCGCAACGGTGCAGACAGTTTGTCCATTGCCGACCGCTCTTTTGCCCTCGGCGAAATATTTATGACGAGCGACGCCGTTCTGCCGCAGGTGGTTGATAAGGGCAACGGTCTCAGGGGTGCATACTCCGTCTGCGGGCTTATGACCTATCGCCACAATACGCCATGCTTTGCACCGGACGAGGACTCCATACTCAAGCTCGACATCTTCTGCGATAATCCCGCTAAGGTTGCATTCTGTATGGCAGACGTAAAGAGCGGTGAAAAATTTACAGTAGTCCTCGACGTCGCAGGCGGCATATGGCAGAGCGTTCTGCTTGAGAGTAAGGAATTCAAGAACGAAAACGGCATGCACCTTGCAAATTTTTGCCGTCCCTTAAGGTTTACCATAACCTGCGGCGAGCAGTACGCCGTAAATAATTTAATGTGGCTGTGACTATGCGTGAAAGACTTTTAGGTAACCAAAGACCTCCGCTGCACAAAGATCCGTTTGCATTATTTCTGGCGGTGATAATATTTTTGTTTGCGGCGGTTGCGCTCTATTCTTTCCGCTATGTGGCAATTCATGTGGACGGCAAGTCTATGCTGAACACTCTCGAGGACGGCGATTACCTCATTGCGGACAGGTGGGCATCAGCTGACTACGGCGACATTGTGGTGGTTGAAAGCGAAGTTGACGGCAAGCCTTCGCGCATAATCAAAAGAGTGATAGCTATGGGCGGAGACACATTGTTCCTTCAATATGGCGAGGTTTTTATAAAGTATTCAGGGGAAGACGAATTTGTTCTCCTTGACGAACCCTATATCCAGGCTGAAAACAACGACCCTTACCTATTTATAAACAATATCCCCTCGGTCAATGACCCCGTAACCGTTCCGGACGGCGAGATATTTGTTATGGGCGACAACAGAAACATAAGTTCAGACAGCCGCGAAAGGGGAACTTTTACAAGGGGAGAGACGACGGGCGTAATAACGGGCTGGTCGCTCGAACACAGGCAGTTTCTTGCTGACCTTTACAGCGCGCTTTCATTCGGCTCCGGCCGTGATGAGCAATAAAGCCCGTTTTTACGAAAAGTTTAAATTGGTAATAAATACAGCCCAAGCGGCTGTGACATAACAGCAAATAATTTTACAGGAGATATACCTATGCATGCGGTAGTAACCGTTGTGGGAAAAGACAAGACTGGAATAATAGCCCGCGTTAGCGCCTTCCTTGCAGAAAAGGGAGTAAACATTCTGGACATAAGCCAGACGATTTTGCAGGATTATTTTGCAATGATTATGCTCGTGGATATATCGGGCGCCAGCGAGGAGCTTGCCTCGCTTGCAGCCGAGTGCGCCGAGATGGGCAAAAAGATTGGCATGAGCATACATCTTCAGCACGAAGCTATCTTCAACGCAATGCACAGAATCTGAGGTGTATATGTTCAACAAATTCGACGTACTTGAAACTATAAGCATGATAGAGAGGGAACACCTCGACATCAGAACGATAACGATGGGCATATCGCTTCTGCCGTGCATCTCGGGCTCTGCCGACCAGACGGCGGACAAGGTGTACGACAAGGTGTGCGCTCAGGCGGAAAATCTTGTTAAGGTGGCAGAAGAGCTCTCTATGGAGTACGGCATTCCCATTGTCAACAAGCGCGTTTCCGTTACTCCCGCAAGCATTATCTGCGCCCCCTTTGCCTCACAGTCGGCAAAGATAGGCCGCGCGCTAGACAAAGCTGCCGATACTCTCGGAATAGACTTCCTCGGCGGCTATTCGGCGCTCGTACACAAGGGTATGGCCGACTATGAAAAGACCTTCATTCATACCATTCCCGAGGTGCTTGCAACCACCAAAAAGCTCTGCTCCTCGGTCAATGTAGGCTCTTCCAAGTCGGGCATAAACATGGACGCGGTCAGCCTTATGGGCAAGATTGTAAAAGAGACTGCCGAGCTTACCAAGGACGCCGACGGGTTCGGCTGTGCAAAGCTCGTAGTTTTCTGCAATGCTGTTGAAGACAACCCCTTTATGGCCGGCGCATTCCACGGAATAGGCGAAAGCGGAACGGTTATAAATGTAGGCGTTTCAGGTCCCGGGGTTGTGCAGCACGCGATAGAGGCCATTCCCGATGCAGACCTTACCGAGCTTGCCGAAATGATAAAGCGCACGGCGTTCAAAATCACCCGTGCAGGACAGCTCATTGCGCGCGAGGCGGCAAAGAGGCTGGGTGCGGAGTTCGGCATAGTCGACCTTTCGCTTGCACCCACGCCTGCAAGGGGTGATTCGGTTGCGCAGATACTTGAGGAGATGGGACTTGAGAGCGTAGGCACTCACGGCACAACGGCCTGCCTTGCAATGCTCAACGACGCAGTCAAGAAGGGCGGAGTTATGGCCAGCTCGAGGGTGGGCGGCCTTTCGGGTGCGTTCATACCCGTATCGGAGGATATTGGCATGATAGAGGCCGCAGAGCGCGGCGGACTGTGCATAGACAAGCTGGAGGCAATGACAGCCGTCTGCTCCGTAGGCCTGGATATGATAGCCATTCCCGGCGATACGCCCGACACTACCATAAGCGCCATAATTGCAGACGAGGCGGCGATAGGCATGATAAACAACAAGACTACCGCAGTGAGAGTAATTCCCGCGCCCGGTAAAAAGGTTGGCGACAGCGTAAACTTCGGCGGACTGCTCGGCCGCGCGCCCATTATGCCCGTTCACGGCGAATCGAGCGCAAAATTTATAAAGAGAGGCGGATTAATCCCCGCGCCCATACATTCAAATAAGAATTAATTAAAAGGACGATATATTTATGGAAAGAAATCAGGTTGAAACCCGCTACAAATGGCAGATTGAAGATGTTTTCCCCTCTGACGAGGCATGGGAAAAGGCCTATGAAGAGGCAGAAAAGAGCATAGATTTTGCATCCTATTCAGGTAAGCTCGGCGATAAGGCAGCCCTTTTGGAATTGCTTAAAAAGAACGACGAATTTTCAAAGAAGATTGAAAGGGTATATCTGTATGCATCTATGAAGCACGACGAAGATACCCGCGTTTCCAAGTACAACGCATACACCGCAAAGTGCATGGCGCTCATCTCCAAATACAGCGCAGAGATGGCCTTCTTCGAGCCTGAACTTGCCGAACAGGACAAAGCTTACCTCAATTCTCTTCTTGAGGACAAAGCTTTCTCTGACTACGATTATCAGATAAAGACGCTCATTAAGCGCAAGCCGCACGTCATTCCTGAAAACGAGGAGAGACTTGTGGCGCTTGCAGGCGAGACGCTTGGTTCTTTCAGCGACATTTTTTCTATGATAGACAATGCCGACCTGCCCCTGCCCGAAATAGAATACGAAGGCAAGAAGGTGAAAATTTCACACGGCCTCTATGGAATGATACTTCATTCTTCCGACAGAGAGAAGAGAAAGGAGGTCTACGAAAAGTATTACGGCGCCTACACGGGACTTATCAATACAATCACCCAGACCTACTACGGCAATGTAAAAAAGGACGTGTTCCTGAGCAGGGCTTATAAATACAACTCCTGCCTAGAGCGCGCTCTCTCTTCAGAGGACGTAAAAGAGGTTGTCTATACCAATCTGCTCAAAGCGGTAAAGGGCAGTCTGCCTTCTATGCACCGCTACATTGCAGACAGAAAGAAGATACTCGGCTACGATAAGCTCTATTTCTATGATGTTTACGCGCCCCTCGTCTCTGACGTCGAGGTAAAAATGAATTACGACGACGCTTATGCCTATGTTATAAAGGGTCTGGCGCCTCTCGGTAAAGATTATCAGGCGCTCTTAAAGCGCGGACACGACGAGCGCTGGATAGACGTGGAGGAGACGGCAGGCAAGCGCAGCGGCGCATACAGCACGGGCTGTTTCGGCGTTCACCCGTTCGTTCTTTTGAACTACCAGCCCACGATAAGCGACATATTCACTATCGCGCACGAAATGGGTCACTCGCTGCACACATATTTCTCTGCGCACAATCAGCCTTACGCAAAGAGCGATTACAGAATATTCGTGGCAGAAGTTGCAAGCACGGTGAACGAAGTTCTTCTTCTTAAGTTTATGCTTGCCGACACCGAGGATACAAACCTCCGCAAATATCTGCTCAACTATTATCTCGATACAATCCGCGCCACGCTTCACCGCCAGACAATGTTTGCCGAGTTTGAATATGAGGCACACACGCGCGCAGAAAAGGGCGAACCTCTCACCAAGGAAGTTCTTTGCGATGTCTACGGCAGAATCGGCAAGGAATACTACGGCGACGCCATAGAGCACGACTATAATATCTCGTGCGAGTGGGCAAGAATACCTCATTTTTACAGAGCATTCTATGTATATAAATATGCAACGGGCATAACCGCGGCAATAAATATCGCGCACAGAATTCTGTCGGAAGGAGAGGAAGCCGTAAAAGATTACTTCAAATTCCTCTCGAGCGGCTCTTCATCCGACCCTGTATCGCTTCTGAGGCTTGCAGGCGTAGACCTTGAAACGGCCGAACCTTTCGAGTTTGCAATGCGTGAATTTGAAGATACACTCAATGAATTTGAGAAAATGATGAAGTTATAAAGTACTATGTCAGACAAAACCAACGTTTTACCCAACAATTTAGAGGCGGAACAGGCGTTGCTTGGATGTATGCTCATAGATAACGACGTCCTTTCCGATGTCGTAGATAAGCTTACAGACGACGATTTTTATCAGGAATCGCACCGCCTTATAATGGCTGCCGTCCATAAAATTTTCAACGAAAGGAAGCCGACAGACCTTGTTACGCTTACCGACTGCCTTGAAAAGGACGGCAACCTTGAAAAGGTGGGCGGGATAGATTATATCACCGACCTCGCAAGCAAAATTCCCTCTTCGGCAAACTACAATCAGTATTTCGAGATAGTAAAGAGGGACAGCACAAACCGCAGGCTCATACGCGCTTCCCGAAACATAATCGAAAATTCGATGAACAGTTCAGACAGTGCGCAGAGCGTACAGTTTGCCGAAAAGCTCATATACGACATCTCTAAAAAGAGCGATTCTTCCACGATGGACGACATACGCGAAAGTTCGCTCGTCGGGGACGTAATAGAGAGGTTTGAAACAATCGCGGCTGACAAGGACGCGCTGCGTGGCATACCTACGGGATTTCCCTTCCTCAACAAAATCACCAACGGTTTTCAGCGTTCAGACCTTATAGTCATAGCCGCCCGCCCAGGCAGCGGCAAAACCTCGCTTGCAATGAACATTGTAGAGGCTGCGGCCTTTCAGGGCAACGTCTGCGCCGTCTTCTCGCTGGAAATGCCCAAAATCCAGATTGTGCAGAGGCTGCTTTGTTCGAGCGCAAAGGTCAGCATGTCTGACGCGCTCTCCGGCAAGCTTTCGCCAAACGACTGGAAGGCGCTTATAAAGACGGGCGAAGAGCTTAAAAAACTCAGCATAATAATAGACGACTCCTCACGCGTGACGCCTGCAGAAATACTTTCAAAGTGCCGCAGAATAAAATCCAAAAACGGCGGCAAGCTCGACCTTGTAATGATAGACTACATACAGCTTATGTCGAGCGGATTAAAGCAGGACGAGAGCAACAGAACGCGTGAAATCGCGCGCATTACGGGCGACCTTAAAATAATGGCCAAGGAGCTGGATGTGCCGGTAATAGCGCTTTCACAGCTCAGGCGTATGACGGGCGAGCCTCAGCTTACCGACCTGCGTGAATCGGGCGCAATAGAGCAGGACGCCGACATGGTTATTTTTATAAACAGGCCGGATATGACTGCCACCCCCGAAGAGATAGAAAAGAACAAGATTGTCCGCGGTATGGCAGACCTTATAATAGCCAAGCACAGAAACGGCGAACTCGGCAGAACGCAACTTCGGTTTAAGGGCGAGTACACAAAATTCGTCACTCCCGACCCTGCGGAACTCAGAGAGATTGCCAAAGAGCAGGGCAAGCCTGCACCTAAAGAGGAGCGCAAAAAGTCTGACGAAATGCCTTTTGGAGAGGACGAAGAGGATATGCCCGACGACGGAATGGTATTTTCCGACGACGATTACAGCGGAGAATAATTTTATTTTGTAAATACATTGCCGTAAAATTGCGGCTTGTTGGCGGCTATCTTATTCTTTTTACAGGCGCGGCAAGCAACAGCGGCAATCGTACCAAATCTATTTGCCATATCATATATAATATATAATAAAGAGCTGATGTTTGTGCAGGCATCTGAGCCAACGGCATGCCGCATCAGAAAAAATATATACTTAAAGATAATTTTACTCAGGCATTAAAATGGTAACCGAAATTAAAAGCATTGACGAAAAATCCCTTTTCGCCGCAAAAAAGATAATTGAAGAGGGCGGCCTTGTGGGTTTCCCCACGGAAACGGTCTACGGACTGGGCGCCAATGCCTTTGACGGCGACGCCGTGAAAAGAATTTATGAAGTCAAGGGCAGGCCGCAGGACAACCCTCTGATTGTGCACGTTCACCGTGACTACGATATATCGCGCATAGTGTACGATATTCCCGATTACGCAATGGAACTTGCAAAGAGGTATCTTCCAGGCCCGCTCACAATGGTGTACAAGAGCAAGGGGACTATCTCGCCCGTGGTATCCTGCGGGCTTGATACCGTAGGCATACGCATACCCTCGCACCCCGGCGCGCAGCGCTTTTTAAGGTATGTAGACCTGCCGATAGCCGCGCCTTCGGCCAACATTTCCAAGCACGTGAGCCCCGTCACTGCAGAACACGTATATAACGACCTCTGCGGCAAAATCCCCCTCATTCTCGACGGCGGACAATGCAGCGGCGGAATAGAGAGCACCGTGCTCGACTGTACGGGCAAAGTGCCGTGCATTTTAAGAAGCGGCCTTGTTACAAGGGAAATGATTGCAGAGGTTGCAGGCGCGTGCGATGTGTTTGTGCCGCACGAAGGCGTCAAGGTGCGTTCACCAGGTATGAAGTACAAGCACTACTCGCCTGCCTGCGCAACTATGCTCTTTCCCTACGAGAGGCTTGAAGACGCGCTTGAAGAGTATAAAAAGCGCCGTGCCGAAGGTGTCGGGGCCTATATAATGTGCGACAGCATATGCGCAGCCAAATTAAAGGGTTGCAATCATATTCTCGACCTCGGAAAAAATGAAAACGAGGTTGCCGCCAACCTCTATGAAAAACTGCGTGAGGGCGAAAAAGTGGCGCAACTTATAATTGCCGTAGCGCCCGAAAAGCAGGACGGGGTTATGGCAGGCGTCATGAACAGGCTTACAAAGGCCTGCGGTGGAAAAGATGAAGCGTAAAAAGATACTTTTTGTTTGTACGGGAAATACCTGCCGAAGCCCTATGGCGGAGGCAATCCTGCGCAGCAAAATCAAAGAACGCAAAATAAAGTGGTGGGACGTTGCCTCGTGCGGAATTTTTGCCGAGGTAGGCGGCACTATTTCAGAAAACAGTCGCCAGGCACTTGTCGAGATAGGCATTGGTACAGGCAAGTTTGCGCCCAGACAGCTCACACAGAGTATGATAGAAAAATCCTATGCCGTCATATGCATGACTGAAAAGCAGAAACAGATACTTGAAGGTTGCGGCAAGGTCTACAGCATACGCGATATCTGCGGAGCGGAAGTACCCGACCCTTACGGGCAGGGCATAGAGGTCTATCGCGCCACTCGCGACGCACTTATCTCTGCCTGCGACAAAATAATAGAAAATATCATTCTGCCTGCCACAGAAGAAAACTAGTTATAAATCTGAAAATATAAATTCAAACAAGGAGTAAAAAATTTATATGAAAATTGCGCTTGCCTGCGACCACGGCGGACTGCATTTAAAGAACGAAGTTATAAAATACCTTGAAAACAACGGATATGAATATAAAGATTTCGGAACATACACCGAAGACAGCTGCGACTATCCCGACTATGCTCTTCCCGCTGCCGAGGCGGTGGCAGCCGGCGAATGTGACCTTGGAATATTGGTATGTTCTACGGGCATAGGCATTTCTATCGCGGCAAACAAGGTGCCCGGAATAAGATGCGCTCATTGTCACGACACCTATTGCGCCGAATTTACGCGCCTGCACAACGACGCAAACATGCTCGCCATGGGCGAAAAAGTTATCGGCCCCGGCTATGCGCTCAAGATTGTAGAAAAGTTCCTCACCACAAAATTTGAGGGAGGCAGGCATCAGCGCAGGGTGGACAAGATTACAGCCATAGAAAAGAAATACAGCAAATAATTTTTATGCGGCGCGGCGTATTGTCGGGCTGCATTTTTTTGACTTTTAAGGCAAACTATTAAATGCGGGGAAATGTATGGAAGACAAATTTTCGGCAATACTCTTCAGTCAGGAAAGCCTAGACGGGCTGACGGACGAAAGCCGGTTCAAAGCGGCTGTGCTTGAAGAATTTTCAAACGGTGAACAGATTTTAAAAGAGGCTGAACGCCAGGGCTTCACTTTCGGCAGGTTCAGAAAAGAAGGCGCTGCCAGACTATCCCTGTCATTTGTTCCCGAGCGCACGGCAAAATATTTTTATATCAAAAAACATACCTCAGTACAGCGTCCGTATGCCCATTCGCATGATTTTTACGAGCTGATTTATGTCCATAGCGGGCGGTGCGTGCAGTTTTTTGGTGACAAAAAAATTGAAATGGGGCAGGGTGAGCTTTGCATAATCAGCCCTGAAACCGTGCACTGCATAGACAGGTGTGGCAAAGGCGATATAATTTTAAAGGCTGTTATTCCGAAAAAAATGTACAATGCCTGCGCAGACGACATAATGCCAAAGATAGAGGGCGTTAAATTATTTAATGCGGACAGAAATGCCCGATTTATTATATCAAAGCTGGTTTCAGAGGAGCTTGCACAAGACAGACTGCACGAAAAAGTTGTTTCAGGTTATCTTACCCTGCTTTTTGCATATCTTTGCCGCGCGGCTGAAAACGTCGAAAGCACGATAGAAATAGAGGCAAAGACATATATAAATGAGCATATAAAAGACGCCTCTTTACAGCAGTTTGCCGTAAAGCTCGGATACAGCGTAAATTATCTGAGCAGGCTTATAAAGCAAAAGACAGGCAAGAATTTCAGGGAGCTGCTCGCCTCAATCCGCATGGAGCTTTCTTGCGGACTGCTCGGCAGCACGGATATGTCGGTTGAAGATATAGCCGCAGAGGCAGGCTACCAGAACACATCAGGATTTTACAAGCAGTTTTATGTCTTTTACGGAATGACACCCGCTCAGTACCGTAGCGCCACTCTGAAGTAAAGTCGGGATATATAAAGCAATAAAACGGATATTGTAAGTTTGGACTGCCTGCGCTAAAATTAATAAAAACGCGCGGGGGGGGCTTATGGATATAGGTAAAGTCAAAGTAATCCCAATGGATAAAAGGCAGGCGACAGAGCTTGCAGAATATGTTGTAAGGGAGCAGCTCAAAAAAAGAGTAGTCGGCACAAAATATCTCGGAGGCGGTTCTTTCGGCAGGGCGGTATGCGTGCGGTTGGAGGACGGCGCAAAGATAGTCGTTAAATTTCTGTGCGCGCATGGAATGATGGAAAAGGAGGCGCACGACTTAAAACTGCTTAAAAAGCATTGCCCTATTAAAATTCCTGCCGTCTGTTTTGAAAGAATGAGCGACGAAAAAATCCCCGCAGACTGTTACGGAATGGAGCTTATTGAGGGGAAAAGCTGTCTGTTTGCTCTAGGAATGCTTTTTATGAGCAAAAGGCGGCGTATGGAATTTGCCGACAAAATCACAGCTGCGCTGCACACCATTCATGAGTGCACAAACAGCTTATTCGGCGACACGATGTCGCCCGATTGCCATAACTGGCTGGATTATTACAGACCGTTTGCCGAGGGAGTGCTTGAGCGTGCTGAAAAGATGAGTAAAGAGGGCAGACTTTCGCAGAAAGTGATAAACGCAATGCACGCCGCGTGGGCAAAATTTGATGTAATATTTTCCGAACAGCCGCAGGAGGCCTGCCTTATTCACGGCGACCTTAATGTGGGCAATATAATGGTGGGAAAATCCTATGCCGTAACGGGAATAATAGACCCCCTCAACTGTCTGTATGCAGACAGGGAATACGACCTGTTTCAATTCGATAACCTTACCGGAAAGCGCTTTTACCTGCGCGAAACATATGTCAGAAAATACGGTGCAAGCAGATATTGTATGCAAAAACTGGCATTTTACGGACTGTGGAACGAGGTGTATTGCTATATAAGGTCGGGAGTGCTTGTAAATATTATTCTAAATCCGCTTATAAAGAATATGTACAGACAGCTGAAGGAACTATGATTTCGCTCGGCTCGCGGATTGTAAGACTGGCTATACGCGCGTTGACATACCGTATTCGTGCGGAACACAAGTCTGTTTCGCGTTCGGTAAAATTTAAAAGCGGAGGATATGTTCCTCCGAAGTCTGTAAACTTACGCGCAGAATATTTTAACGGGGTGCGTACTGAGATTTTTACGCCAAAAAACGCAGAGGATTTTGCCGTTATATTCTTTCACGGAGGCGGTCATACCGTCGGAATGAACAAAATGTACCGCAAGGCGGCGCTACGGTATGCAAAGTCGTGCAGGTGTACAGTTTTTTGCATAGATTATAACCCAGATAGTGAACTCAGATTTCCATCTCTGCATACAGAATGTTATTCGGCATATCGCGGAATAACAGAGGCTATCGGTATGCCGTTTGCCGTGACGGGCGACAGTTTCGGCGCAAACCTCATGCTCTACTCACTCATAAAGTCAAGGGAGGAGGGCGGCAAAATGCCGCAGGCAATAGTGTGCATATCGCCATATGCAGATATGTCGGCCTCGGGACAGTCCTACAAAACAAACTGCCGCAATGACCCGATTTATTCCCTTCCACGCTGGCAATCTTTTGAGGAAAATGAAAAATACATAAGAAGGATTTCGCCATACTGCGAGGGAACGCCGCTCAAAAACAGGTATCTTTCGCCGGTATATTCAAACCTGAACGACCTTTCTGATATGCTTATTATTTATGGCAGTTACGAAACTTCAGCAAGCGACGGTGAAATGCTCTATGCCAATGCCTTAGCAAACGGCGTAAATGTGCAACTTTCGGCATATGAAGGGATGTGGCACGATTTTTTATATCTCACGCCGTTTCTTAAGGAGAGCAGAAGGGCGTGGAAGAGAATAATTGAATTTATTTTGGCTCATTTTTAAGACAGCTTCGGCGCCGACAAAATGT
>DVNE01000055.1 GCA_018714625.1 Candidatus Coproplasma excrementigallinarum | reverse complement strand
CCGCGCGCCGCATATCGGCTGAAAACAGCAATAATTGAGGCATATATGCCATCCTTTTTAAATTTTACGCTTCCTTATGAATGCCGCTACTTCCTGCCCGAGAGCTGTTTGTAGAGCATATAATAACTTATGCTGCCCGTCTTTTTAAACATCTTCCAGGCGAGTTCTGCGGCGTCTCTGTCGTAATTACTCATGTACACCCCCTCAGCGGCAGTTTGTGCTTTAAGGGGACAAAAAATTCACGGCAAAGCAAACGCCAATATCAATACTGGAAGGGAGTAAAACGAACCCGCCATTAAAGGCGGCTTTTGCGTGCCTTGTCCCTCAATCCTCATTGCAATACCACAGTGGGTATTGCTGCTTCGTCGGTCGCGCCAATCCACCGCAAAATACGCGCTTTAATGGTGCATAGCGATTTAAAGCAAAAAGATAGCGGCAGATACGAGGCAAAGGCCGCAGAGCGTGCCCGGTGGCACGTTCAAGGGCTTTAACAATGCAGATGCCTTCAGATTTTTGCTTTAAATCGGGTTCGTATTAATCCCTTCCAGTATACTTACCAATTAACGCCACAAAAGGTATGCAATTGTCCCGCAAAGGGCACAACCTACCTTACAGCAGGCGCACAGTTTGCCCAGAAAAACTCGCATATTGCGCTAAAAATAGGGCAGTAAATTTACAGATCCTTTTTAACCTCGTAGCCGTAGTCCTTGACCAGACCGGGCTTGTCGCGCCAGTCCTCTTTGAGCTTTACATATGTGGTGAGAAAGACCTTTGCGCCCAGGAATTTTTCCATATCGCGGCGGGCAAAGGAGGATACTTCCTTAATGGCCGCGCCCTGTTTGCCTATGAGTATGGCCTTGTGAGAGGGCTTTTCGCAGATAATATCGAGGTTTACGTCGTACACGCCGTTATCCATGCGCTCGAACTTGTTTATTATTACGGCAATTCCGTGCGGCACTTCCTTATCGAACTTGAGAAGTATTTTTTCGCGCATGATTTCGCCGAGCATGAACTTTTCGCTCTTGTCCGAAACAATGTCTTCGGCAATTACCTTGTCGCCTTCGGGAACGAGCGCGACGAGCGCCTTTTCAAGCTTGTGCATATTTGTGCCCTTGCGTGCCGAAACGGGATATACGTCGCAGGTAATGCCCGCCTCGTACAGCTTTTTGGCGTCTTCGGGAATGAGCTCCTTGGGCATAATATCCGTCTTGGTATAGGCTATTATCATGGGGATTTTAAGGGCGAGGTACTTCTTCATGAGGGCAATATCGCTCTCGGTGACGCCCGCATGGCCGTCGTGAACGAACAGTATGGCGTCCACCCCCTTTGCCGCGCTCTCCGTCGTCTTCATCATTACGTCGGTGAGGTAGGTCTTGCTCTTGTAAATACCCGGGGTATCGACGAACACGAGCTGATAATCGTCCTTTGTGAGAATACCCAGAACCGCGTCGCGCGTGGTCTGCGGCTTGGGGGAAACTATTGAAATTTTTTCGCCTACGAACACGTTTATAAGCGTACTTTTGCCCGCGTTGGCCTTTCCTATTACGGCTATAAAACCGCTGCGCATAAAACACCTCTAAAAGTCACGCGGAACTCAACAAAAATACAGTCATTCCGCCGTGAGTAAATTTTTTCCACAGGGCAGAGCGTATGGCCGCCTGAGCCTGCCGCCCGCACCTTATGGGTAGAATATAACATTCAAGCGGATTTTTTGCGCGGCAAAAACTTTCCGCTGCAAAAAATCCGCTTAATTTTAATTTGAAGATAACCTTATATTATCGCAAATAATTTGTGAAAATATCGTTATTTGCGGCATATTGCCGCACCAATTTATAAATTAAAAGCTTAGCGGCCTATTCCCATCTTGCCGAGAACACGCTCTTCCTTGGCGCGCATTACCGCCTTGTCGGCCTCTTCGATATGGTCGTAGCCGAGGAGGTGACACAGCCCGTGCACTACCAGGTAGTGCAGCTCGCGGTTGTAGCTGTGGCCGTACTCTTCAGCCTGCTCCTTTGCTCGCTCTTCGCATATGACTATCGAGCCGATAAAAATCGAGCCGTCCTCATCGGTATCATAGGGGAAATCGGCCTTATGTATGGGCTTGCCGCAAATGCCGTCGAGCGTGGGGAAAGAGAGTACGTCGGTTACGGCGTCCTTGCCGCGATGCTTTGCGTTGAGCTCCCTTATTTCGTCGGCGCTGACAAAAATTATCTCCGCCGCAAGCGGGGCGTCCGCCTCGAACTCGCCTTCAAAGGCAGTCTGAACGGCTGAAAAATCAAATTGATCGCAATATATACGCAAATTATCCATGTTTTTTCTTGTTGATTTTAAGCTTAGGATATGCCACGCGCGAATGATATACGCCCGTGAGCTGTGAAACTACGGTGAGCTTGATTGTTGTCAGCTCGCTCATAGTTATGTTGCAGTTATCGAATTGTTCGAGGTCGAGCCTCTCCTCTATTATGTTGCGCACCAACTCCTCCACCTTTTCGGGCGAACGGTTTGTGAGCGAACGCGCCGCAGCCTCGGCCGCGTCGGCAATCATTATTATGGCGGCTATTTTAGAGGTCGGCGTGGGACCTGCATAGGAATAATTTTCTATGTTCAGCTCGCCGTCGCTCATTTTGAGCGCCTTTGCATAGAAGTACTTTATGGGCAGCGTGCCGTGGTGCTGAATGGCTATATCGGCAAAAAATTCGGGCAGGTGCGCCTTTCTTATAAGGTTTGCGCCGTCACGCGTGTGCGAACGGATTATATCGACAGAAAGCTCGGGAGTGAGCTCGTTATGCACGTTGTAGTCGGTCTGGTTTTCGGTGAACATTTCGGGGTTTTTGAGCTTGCCCACGTCGTGATAGTACGCCGCGGCGCGTGCAAGTTCGCTGTCTTCGCCAATGGCCTGCGCGCAGGCTTCGGCAATCTGCGCCACCGTCATTGAATGGTGATATGTGCCGGGCGCATTCTTTTTGAGCCTTTTTATGAGCTTTGCCTGCTCAGATGCGAGCTCGCGCAGTCTGAATATGGTAAGCTCGGAAAACATTACCTCAAATATAGGCAGGAAGAACATATACAAAAGCACTGAGAACGCCGACGAGAGCGCGCCGAACATGAACAGATTGAGCGTTTCGGTGAACTGTTCGGTGACCGTCGCCTCGAGCAGGGCTATTATCAGCTCTATGGGGATGAGCAGCACGAATGCAAGCAATACGCTGCCAATCCTCGTCTTTATCTTGGGTGTAATGAATATGCCTATCATGCCCGTGCAGAATGTGAGAATGAGGAAGTTATAGCCCTCGGTCTCCGTAACTGCCGTCACATTCGAAAAGTTATCGAGTATGAACATCAGGAGGGCAAAGATTATGTTAAGGAATATTGCTTCGCGGCGGCCGAGCAGCGTTACCGCCATCAGCGCGAGAAATGCCACGGGGCGGGCGGCGGCGTCTACAAATTTGCCTATCAGAAAGGCAAACAGCAGCGACAGCGACAGCAGCAGGAACACCTCGACAATCTTGCCGACAGACAGAATGAACTTTTTATTTTCAAAGTAGAAATAACAGTACATTATCCCCGAAATAATGCAGAAGGATACGCATATCAGGATTATTCTGTCTGTATTGTCTTTGAAGTGCTGCGCCGTCTGCGCGCCAAAGTGAATGGCTATCATCAGAAGGAATATGGCAAACAGCACCGCAGTGCCCGCAATATATACAAAAGCACCTAAAGTATATGCAGCTTTTTTATTTTTCACCTTTTTCGCCTTCGCTCCTTTTACTCTCTGTTTCGTATGCGCGCACTATCTTCATGACGAGCGGATGCCGCACGACGTCCTTGTCCGTCAGGTGGCATATGGCTATGCCGTCTATATCGCGTAAAACGTGTATGGCGTGGGCAAGGCCGCTCTTTTTGCCTTCGGGCAAGTCTATCTGGGTAAGGTCGCCCGTTATTACCATTTTACTGCCGTCGCCCATACGCGTAAGAAACATCTTCATTTGTTCGCGCGTGGTGTTCTGCGCCTCGTCGAGAATGACAAAAGCGTTCGAGAGCGTTCTGCCGCGCATATATGCAAGGGGAGCTATCTCGATAGAGCCCCTCTCCATAAGTTTTGTATAGGTTTCAAGCCCGAGCATCTCCTGCAAAGCGTCGTAAAGCGGACGCAG
This sequence comes from Candidatus Coproplasma excrementigallinarum, assembly GCA_018714625.1. Lineage (GTDB taxonomy): Bacteria > Bacillota > Clostridia > Christensenellales > Borkfalkiaceae > Coproplasma > Coproplasma excrementigallinarum. The sequence continues at coordinate 8,586 of DVNE01000055.1, read as the reverse complement.
GTACGGGTCGACCTTGGTCTGCAGGTCGCCCGGTAAAAAGCCGAGCTTTTCGCCCGCCTCCACCGCGGGACGGGTGAGAATAATTTTTTCCACCTGCTTGGATTTATATGCCTGCACTGCAAGGCACACCGCAAGGTAGGTTTTGCCCGTGCCCGCAGGGCCTACGCCGAACACGACGGTATCGTGCCGTATGCAGTCGGCATACCGCTTCTGCCCCACCGTTTTGCACTTTATGGGCTTGCCGCGGTGCGTTACGCCCACCGTACTGCCCGAAAGTTTTAATATATCCTTTGCCCTGCCCTCTTTGGCGAGCTCTATGCAGTAGGATATGCGGTTTTTATCTATGGGTTCGCCCTCGGCGGCCAGCTCTGAAAGGCACTCAATTACGTCGACGGCGGAAGATATGCTCTCCTCCCCTCCGTAAAGCACAACCTTCAGCCCGTCCACATGCAGCGACACGCCGAGCTCGTGCATAATTATATTGGCATTTTCATCAAAAGTGCCAAGTACCTTCTGGAGCCTGTCCACAGATTTGACGTTTACTTCTTTGGTTGTTTCTGCCATACAAAAAATTTCTCTGTCAAAAAAATTGATTTATTTAATCAGAAATTTATGCTCACGGTGTGCAGATAGCTGAAATTCACCGTATATATGACGCCCTCGGCCGTGGAGTGTACCTCGGCAGAGCGCGAAGTTATCTGTTCGTCGCCAGTATAGGCAAGCACAGACGCAAGCGCCGAAGCAAGGTTTTGCTCGTTGTCCGCGTCCGCGGGATAGCTTATCGAAAGGCTGCGCTCTATTACGGCGTAGCCTGCGGCCAGGCAGGGCACAGATTTATCTTCAAGAATAGTATATGCGCCTATCAGTCTGTCCCCGCGGGAAAGCGTATCGCCCTCTTTGGCAAGCGGAGTGCCGCAAACCGTAACAAGCTTTTTAAGCGTTCCTGCGCAATCGGCGTACAAATCGGAGTAGTCGGCCGAAAGCGCGGTCTCCTCCTCCGTCTGAACGTCTATATATACGACGCTGCCGCTTTTATGCACGGAACAGAAGGTAACTTCGGGCAGTTCGAGCACGCGCGAGATAAAGGCGGCCTCGTCCAGACCCCTGTAAAAAGAGTATTCGCGCACGCCGAGAGAATATGCGATAGACCTTACGGCATTGGAAAGGTGCGCGCCGCTGCCCGTGACCGTTATACGGAACACGAACAGATTGGATATGGCTGCGCAAAGACAGAACAGCGCACAGCCTGCTATAAGAAAAGCCCTGCGCGCAACGAACAATTTAAGGCGCGCACGGAAACTTTTATGCTCTATGGTGATATTATAGCACGGGCGTGCAAAAATTGCAAAAACTTTTTTTACAAAATTATCTTTGACAGCAAAAGCAAAAAATGCGCCCTGTTTTTTGCAGTCGTACACGGGTATCTGCGCACGCGAAAGTTTTGCAAGCGCCTGTCGCGGCGCGGCTGTAACTTTGAAATGTGTAAGATTATTCAACGCTCACCCTCTTTATATCGCCCTTTATAACCATATCGCCCTGAAAATAATTTTCTGCAAACAGGCCTTCGCCCTCGGCGGTTATAACCTTTTTGCCGCACACAAGCACCACTTTTGTGGGGGTTAAGTCCTCCACGGCCCTGACGCCGCGCACATAGGCAAGTTTGCCGGGGCATAAAGTTATGGCATGCGCCTCGTCCCCGCCCAGCTCATTTATAATTTCAGCAATGATTTTCATATAAAAAGATATGCGCCGTGTGGCATTTTAATTCGTCACACGGCGCATATATCGGATTATTTTAATGTTTATGCCGAATATGATATGACAGAATTTTCTGTCATACAGATAGAAGTTGCCGCGGCGGCACAGCTTGAACTATCACTCAGACGCGAGCTGCCATCCTTGTCTAGTGTATACTTATTGGTCCATTCGCCCTGATAGCTATAAGGTCTGAAACAACGAGTATTGCTATTGCTTGATGTGCTCTGCAGATAAAAGCTTACCAGCTGCGAACTTTCACCCGTTACAGCATCGCGCACAGTCACTGTTACAAGCGTGTAAGGAGATTTATAAATATTGAACAATCCATGCGAATAGGTGCCGGTAGAATAGCTTATATCTACATAGTTACCTTCTACAACATCATAAGACAATAACTTTTGTTCTCCGACATTTGAATTATTGACAACGAGATTGCTCGAATTGTATTCAAGACTGAATTCCAGCTTATACTGCCACCTTGCGGTAACCACGGTCACATCAGTTGAAATCGCCGTAAATTGGGTTGCAAAGCCCTCGCCTGCATACCAGCGATAGAATGTTGTTCCGCTTACAGCCGCAGGAGCACCGAGCCCCGAATTGCCGCCCGTAACCACACCGCTGACATCAATTGCTTCAGAGCTCTTTGCCCAGATTGCGTAATAAACGCCGTCGTAGTCCACCGTGACATTTTCCGTAACAAACGTGAGAGCGTCGCCTTCCGCTTCGGCCGCCCAGCCGAGGAAGGTATAGCCGACAGCCTCAGGAGCGCCGAGTACTGTCTCTTCACCGACTACAACCGTGCCGACGCCCGCAGCATATTCGCCGCCTCCGTAGCTGAAGCTTACCGCGCTGTATACCTGCACGGTATTCTGCTCTACATATTCAAGATTTACCACTATCGTTGCGCTGCGCGCAGGCATTGTAAAGGTATATACCCCCTCGGCAGGGGTGAGCAATGCCCCATCCGCTGTCACGCTTAAAATTTCGTACTGCGTATTGGCTGCGGCAATCCTTACGTAAATTTCGCCCTGCTTTGCATAGATTTTTCCGCCGAACTGCTTTACCGATGCCTCGTCAAACGAATAAGTGGACGCGCTCGGAACGGAAGAGCTCTGTCCGTCCTGATTTACCAGGCTTTCAACGGTTACGGGATACATTGCCGCACCCTCGCCACCATCCGTTATGGAGATATTTACCACCACATGGCCGCTGAGCGAGATATTTTCGTCAACGTCTACCGTATATCTGCCTATGTATCCGTAAGTTTTGGCCGTAAAGCTGTCTATCGCCTCGGTCACAGCGGCAATTATTTCCGCCGCAGATACAGGAGTGAGCGATGTAAACAGCGTACCTGCCACGGGCAACTTTGCAGTGAGCTCGCCGAACTGGTCGTTATACGCGCTGCCATTGAGCGTTATATTATAATCTGTAACCGCCCAAGAGCTGCCGCCGTCCGCGCACGATACAGCGTTGAAGTAGTAGAATACATCCGTTCTGAGATTGCTGTCATTATCAACGCAGAACAGTCTCCAGTTTTCGTCCGACTTACCCCAGTCGTCCTTTTTGTATGCCGCAAAGTCAGAGCTTTCAGTTGCGCCGTTATATACCGCGCTGTTGTAATATACGGTAAGCGCAGACGTGTTGCCGCCTGAAGCCTCAGAGCAGCCATAGAACGGCGTATTTTTATTGGCGACTGAGCCCGCAAATGTTACGCTGTCGGCCAGGAATGTAACGCTCTTTATGCCGTAGTTATCTGCAAACGCAAGCTCGCCGACATAGGTCACCGTTTCGGGCACAATGACGTTTTTGAGCATAAGTCCGCTGAACGCATTTGCGCGTATGGCCGTAACGGCATAGCCGCCTATGCTGCTCTTCAATACAAGCGTTTTGTCCTCTGCAAAGTAAGGCGAAATGTAGTTGTTCGTTCCGCTCACTTCGTAGTGCGAGCCGTTTTCGTCCTGCGTGAAGGTGTATATAACGCCGTTTTCGTCTGTGTATTCATTGCGTATGAATTTGCCGTAAAGCGTCATATCGCCGTTAACAGTACCCTCGAATATCTCTGTGCAGGAGACATCGGTGTACCATATGCCATCGAGAAGAGTGTAGCCCGTGTACACGTCGACAGGCGCGCTGCCGCCCATAAATACGGCGTAGTCATCGTCCACAATCTCCGTCGTTCCGTCGCCGAGCACGTTCACAAGCTTCAGATGAACGACCTCGTCAGCCGTCTGCACGGCATATATTTTTATATACTTTTCACCGGTCTGCTCGTCAGTTTTGATATTGCTGTTGTCAAGAACTATGCTCTGGGGCAGATTGTCTGAATTTTCGCTGCCCTCTACCGCATATATAACGGCATAACTTGCGCCGTTCACCGTTATATAGTTGAGGTGTTCCATGCTATAGAGATATACAGTTGAGCCGTACCTCAGCCCGGTGCCGCTCAATCCCTCAACGGGGTTGCCCTCGGTATCGTATACATATACCGTCACATAGTCGTCCACAAGTCTTTCAGAATAGTCGTAGCCGAGCGTGCCGTCCTCCGCTATCATTACTCCGCCGAATATCCAGTCGGCATAGTCAGAAGAGCTGTCGTTTTCGGGCTTATCATAATATCCGAAATCTATTTCAGAGCCTTCCGCAACCGCACCGACCGCCTTGTCGAAGTAGTTAGTCACCTTTTTCTGCGTACCCTGATACTCAAGGTTGAGATTAAGTTCTATCATGTCGGCAAGGTAAGCGTACGCCTTTATCGCGCTGAAGCCCGTCACCTCGTCGCGTATAAGCGCCACGTCAAGGTCGCCGACAGCGCCGCCCGTAAGTGAGGCGAGGTCGAGCGAGAAAGCGTAGTAGTCCTGCGCCACGCCAAGCTTTTCAAAGCTTATGAAGTCTTCGCCGAAGCTGCTCTCCTTCTCTCCGCCAATATCCGCATAGAAGCCGTTGATATAGTCGAACATAGACATCTGCTGTCCTGCGCTGCTGCCGCTCTGAGTGCTGTAAAGGTACAGTTCTTCGGGATCGGCAAGGCCGGAGGTGAAATCTATATCGCCCGTCATATCGGTTACCATTCCCCATAATGTAGAGCCCATTCCGAGCAGCCAGCGTATGGGCGAATCGGCGCTTCCGTTCTGCTCGGCAAACAGATGGTCTATGAAGTACTCGGGCGTCATAATCCAGTAGGAAGTATTGCCGCCTGTGGGAGTTTTGGAAAGTGTTATGTATCCGTCTGAATAGGTTATGCCGATTGCGGCCTCCTCCGTCAGTGAAATGGGTATAAAGCCCAGAGTGACTTTTGCCGCAGAGAGGTTACCCTTCAATGAGAGATAGAGCCCGTTATCTTCGCCAAGTCCGACGGAGATATACAAATCGCTTATGCTTATTGTTGCGTTCACGCCTGAAATTATATCTACGCTTACGCTAAGCTCTTCCTGCAGGAATGTATATATCAGCGAAACATCGCCTGTCTCCGTTTTGTTGTTTAAAACAAACTTAGAAGCGTCGTCCACTATCTCGTCCAGGAAGTTTACGTCAACATAGCCGTCGAGGTCGGGATATTCTATCTCGCCGAGGCCTACGTCGAGCGAAAGCCAGCTGAGGTTTTTAAGCCCCTCGTCCTCTCTGTCTGCATACTTATCGGTGACCACATCGACAGAGATTATGTTGCCGCCCTTGCCGCCGAGCGTTATGATGGCATTGCCAACCTCTTTGTATACACCGAACTGAGCAAGCAGCTCGTCGATATCTGCGCTTATAACGGCACTGCCTTCAGCGCCCGCAACTTTTATGACGCTCTTATAATCGAATTCAAGAAGCTTTATAAGAATATCAGTGAGTTTGGTTTCACTCTCTTCAGAAATCGCCCTGCCCTCGCCCTCGGTTGTGCTCTGGCTTCCGTCGCCCATAATTCCCGCAAACAGGTCTGTAATCTGCTTGTTCTGCACAAGTGCAAGCAGGCTCTTTACAGCGCTGTATGTATCTTCAGCAGAAATCTTAACCTTAAGGTCGGTGAGCTCCGTGCCCTCGATATAGTCGATAAGTATATAGAACCAACCGCTGTTATATACCAGCGTTGCGCTGAAACGGAAATCGTCTACCTGCACGTCGAAGTCAAGCCCTGCAAGTCTGCCGGTTATCTTGCCGTTCTCCACGCCGTCGGCTATGTAGAGGTCAGCCCTTACATATATTCCCGCAAGCTCTTCAAAGCCGCTCGCATTGCCGCGCAGCTCCATGCTTATCTTGAACGCGTCGTCGCCGAGCAGGTCGCCAAGGTCAATATTATCGAAGCAGTCAAGAATATAGTCGTAAACGACCTTTATAAACTCGTCGTTTTCAGAGGAGTACAGTCTGAAGTTTTCGCCCTCAAACTCCTCCATAAGGGCAGAGGACAACTGCGCCGTGCCCGCGCCTGCGGTTACGGAGCGGATTTCTATAATCTCGCTGCCCTCTCCGCCTATTGCGCCGCTTAAGGTCAGCCTACCGTCCTTCACGCTTACGGTAATATCAGCCACGCCGTCAAGGCGATAGGTGAGCTGCTCTTCAAGCTCATCTAAGGAGAGCGTTCCGGAAACAAGCTCACGGAACATATCACCGAATATACTGTCGCCACCGAGCGCGCGGAGCACCGCGGAAATGACTGTAAGCGTATCTTCAGATACTGCATAGTTTCCGCCCGTCGTAGTCGATACGGCAGGATTGCCTGAAGCCTCGGCAAGCGAGAGGAGAATTTCTTCAGCCGTACCTCCCTGAGCGCCAGACGTGCTGCCCGAACCCGTAAGCCCCTCTATTGCGGCAACAAGTTCGGCTATCTGACCCTGCACCTTATTTATATCGGACTGGGCTATCTTAAGGGCACTGTCGTTTATACCTATAATAATTACAGGCTCTGCCGTTCCGTCGGCGTATGCAGGCGAGGCGTCGTAAACAAATGTCAGGCGGGTTATAGTATTGTTGTTCTGTCCGCGGTATGCCGATATGCCGAGGTCAAGTGCAACGGCAGTAACCACTCCGTTCGCACCCCATTCAACTTCGCCCTTACCGTTTACTAGCAGCGAAACTTCGCCGATATTTACAGTAAAGTCAACGTTAAAGTTGATTGACTGCGCCTCTTTTATACTGTTTGCAATATCAGCAGCCTCTTTTATGAGGTCTATTATTGCCGCTACATCGCGGTAGTCCGCTATATCTGTGGGTGCGGAAACTGTTGTTTCGCTGCCAGTGACTGTTATTCCCAGGCCGCCGTTAAGGGCGTTGCCCGTGAGGGTATCGTTTGCAACATCATACGCAAGGGTAACATCGCCGACAGTAAAGTCAACATCCGTAAACTGCTGCAGAATACTGTCTACGTTTATTGTGGTGGTGAATGCTTTGGCGTTTATAGTAAGCTCCTTTACTATATTGCCGAAGTCTATTGCAAGTATCTGCGCTATGGTATCTGCAAGGCCTTTCTGCTCCTCTGTAGCCGTCTCTGTCATTACTGCGGGAACTTCCTGCTGGATTGCAGATATAAGTGCATTTACTGAGGTTATGGTATCTGCTATATTGCACTTAACGCGCAAATCAACCTTTACGCCCAAGATGTTGGATATGTTTATATATGCAGTACCATAACCGCCCTGCTCTGCAGAATATGCATAGTAAACGCTTGCATTTACTATTTCTTTGTCTCCGTCCTTTACTACAAGCGTTACATTAGCCGCAAGGCCGCTTATATCCACATTGCCTACTATCTCCGCACTAAGGCCGTCTACACTCTCGCCAAGGTCTGCAATTCCGTTTGCTTTGAGCAAATCTGCAAGCGCGCTGCCCGTGAGCGTAAGCTTTACACCTACGCTGGGGCTTGAAAGTATATCCTTTACAGAATTTAGCACTTCCGTTATGTCGCGGTAATCCTCAACTGCAGGTGCGGAAACTGTTTGCTCGCTGCCAGTAACTGTTATTGCAAGACCGTTATTTAAAGCGCTGCCTGTGAGGGTATCGTTTGCAACATCATACGTAAGGGTAACATCACCCACAGTAAAGTCAACATCCGTAAACTGCTGCAATATGCTGTCCACATTTATTGTGGTGCTAAATGCCTTGGCGTTTATGGTAAGCTCTTTTACTATATTGCCGAAGTCTATTGCAAGTATCTGCGCTATGGTATCTGCAAGATTGTTCTGCTCCTCTGCCGCAGTAGTTTCCGCCATAACTGCGGGAAGTTCCTGCTGGATTGCAGTTATAAGCGCTTTCACTGAGGTTATTGTATCTGCAATATTGCACTTTACTTTTATGTTTACGCTCTCGCCGAGGAGATTGGCAATGCTTATGTACGCCGTGCCGTAATTGGTCTTGCCCTCTTCAGAAGTGCCGTACAAGTAGTAAACGCTTGCATTTACTATCTCTCTATCTCCGTCCTTTACTAAAAGCAATACATTAGCCGCAAGGCCGCTTATATTTACATTGCCAGAAATCTCTGCACTCAAGCCGTCTACACTCTCGCCAAGGTCTGCTATATTGTTTGCCTTGAGCAAGTCTGCAAGCGCGCTGCCAGTGAGCGTAAACTTTACGCCTACACTGTTGCTTTCAAGTATATCCTTTACAGAATTGAGTACTTCCGCTACATCGCGGTAATCCTCAACTGCAGGGGCGGAAACTATTGTTTCACTGCCAGTGACAGTTATTGCAAGCCCACCATCCAAAGCACTGCCTGTGAGGGTATCATTGGCTGTGTTGTATGTGAGCACCACATCGCCGACAGTAAAATCAACGTCCGTAAACTGCTGCAATATGCTGTCCACATTTATTGTGGTGGTGAACGTCTGGGCATTTATGGTAAGTTCCTTTACTATG
>DVNE01000054.1 GCA_018714625.1 Candidatus Coproplasma excrementigallinarum | reverse complement strand
CTCATTCCCTCGACCTGCTCTTCGAAGCCGGGAATGAATGCGCCGCTGCCGAGCTCGAGGTCGTAGCCCTCTGCCGTGCCGCCGGGGAACTTAACGCCGTCTACGCTGCCGGAAAAGTCGATGTTTACAATGTCGCCGCCCTTGCAGGCACGGTCTTTGACGTCAACGGTCTCGGCCTTGCTCTGAAGAATTTTTGCAGCCTCTTTCTCCACATCCTCATCCGTTACATTATACTCATAACTTCTGATTTTTAAACCCTTGTATGCGCCAATCTCGACGTCGGGCTTTACGGGCACTACCGCAGAGAGGGTTACGCCCTTCTCTTCGGAAATTTCGTCCACGGAGAGCGAGGGCTCGCCGACAGCGGTGAAATTAGCCTTTTCCTTTTCAATAATACCGGGATAGTTTGTTGAATAGAGTATGTTGAACGCCTCGTCAAAGAACACGCCCTTGCCGTAGAAGTTTTCAAGTACAGGTCTGGGAGCTTTGCCCTTCCTGAACCCGGGAACGGCGTATTTGCCGCGGGTGCGGACGTATGCCTTGGAAAGGGCGTCTTCCCACTCTTCTTTGGTGAAGTTGATGGTAATTTTTACCGTGCTTTTTTCTGAGGGTGCTGTTGTGTAGTTCATTTAATCTCTCCTTTATGTGTTCACAAAATTTCGCGCCTTGGGACGCAGTAAAATTTTAGTGAATTTATGGGGCTTTGCCCCTATGTTTTAATTTTAAATTTACGGGCTTTACTCTTCCGCAGACAGTCGCGGCTTGTCTGTATGCCGCGCGTACGCACTAAAGCGCATGCCGCATAAAAAAGGAATGTCTGCCTTTTATCTGTGCAGGCTGAAGGCCGCGCCCGATTTTGCTGAAAAGTTATAAAATGTGTATGGCGGACGATTTATATAATTGTATATAAAATCCGCACGAGAATTATTCTAACACAATAATCGTCTTTTGAAAAGCGTTTTAAACGGATAGGCCGCAAATAATTGTTTTACTTTTTTATGCCGTTGCTGTATAATAAACGACAGCCGCACATAAGGCAAAACAATACAGGTGAAAATATGCCTCAGGACGCTTTTACGCTTAAATATGTTATCAAAGAACTGAACGAAACTCTGCGCGGGGGCAAAGTTTCGCGCATCAATCAGCCTGAAAAGGATGAGCTTACTCTATTTATATACACCGCAAACGGCACTGTTAAACTTGAAATATGCGCGCACGCACAAAATTGCCGCATTAATTTAGGTGACGAAGGCCGCAGTCCCAAGGCGGCGGCCTCCTTTTGCATGCTGCTGAGAAAGCACCTTCAGAACGCCACGGTACTTTCCGTGACGCAGCCCGGCTTTGAGAGGATAGCAGAAATAAATTTTGACTGCACGAGCGATTTTGAACGCGCAGAGCGCACGCTGTACTGCGAAATTATGGGCAAGTACAGCAACGTAATACTTGTGGAAGGCGGCAGAATTCTGGGAGCTATGAAGACTACCTCTTTGGAGAGCGGCGCGCACCGCATTCTTTTTACGGGCGCAAAGTACGAACTGCCTGCACCGCAGGACAAGAGCAACCCCGACGACCTGAATGCGCTTGAAGAAACTTTCAGTGCCGAAGGCTTAAAGGACGCCGACTTTATTGCAAACAGAGTGACAGGCATATGCTACTCCACCGCTCTGGATATAGAGGCCGCATTCGGCGGCGACGCCACGGCGAAAAATGTTTACGACTACGTGCACGGCGAATTTTTTCAGCCCTGCGTGACGTTCAGGGACGGCAAGCCCAACGACTTTAAAGTCTGCTGCCACGTCGGCGAGAAAAAGCTTTACCCCAACCTGCTTGCAGCGCAGTCCGCCTATTACAGTTACGTGTGTGCAAAAAAGGCCTTCGACGACAAAAAAAGAAAGCTTGAAGGCGCATTGAGAGCGGCCGAAAAGAAGTGCGAAAAGAGGCTCGGCATTATACTGGGCAGGCTTTCAGAGTGCCGCGACATAGAGGACGTAAAACTCAAGGGCGAGCTGATTACTGCCAATATATATGCCGTTGAACGGGGTGCAGACAGCCTTAAGGCGGTCAACTATTACGACGAGGCTATGCCCGAAGTAACTATACCGCTCGACCCCAGACTTACGCCTGCACAGAACGCGCAGAAGTACTATAAGAGGTATGCAAAACTAAAGCGCACGGTTGCGGCGCTAGACATACAGAGAGCGCAGACCGAGGAGGAAAGAGATTACCTTAAAAGCATAAAGTTTTCGCTTGAAAATGCCGAGGAAATTACCGACTTTGAAGAGGCGGAAACCGAACTTATATCGCTCGGACTTATAAAGCAGGAGAACGAAGCGAAGGGCAGAAACAAGAAAAAGGAGACGCCGCGCGCACCGTTCAGAACTTACAGCTGCGAAGGGTTTACCATAGTTGCGGGGCGCAATAACATTCAGAATGAAAGGCTGACAAAGGGGCTCAAAGAGGGCGATATGTGGTTGCACACTCAGCGCTACCACTCCGCGCACGTCGGCATAATCTCTGATGGCAGACAGATACCCGAAAGCGTTATAAAGGTTGCCGCCGAGATATGCGCCTACTATTCAGAAGCAAAGGACGGCGCAAAGGTGCCCGTTGACTACACGCCTAAAAAATATGTAAAAAAGCCTTCGGGCGCAAAACCTGGATTTGTTGTTTACACCGATTACAAGACGGCCCTTGCAGAGCCAAAAAGACACGACGAACTTGCTTTAGACGAGGCCTGATTTTATAATTACCCCCTTAATATGCCCGAACTAACGCAAATTTTATTTACTTACAAGACGCGGTGCAGACCGCGTCTTTTTTATTTGATTGCAAAGGAGAACGGCAGTAAATTTTATATGTGATAAGAAAGAAACGAGCACGCCTTGCGACAGGAAAAAGCCTGCCTTTTTTATTTTAAATGTATAATTTTTCCGCAGATGGCACAATTTTTATATTGATATGAGCGATACCGTAAAAGCCGTTTTCAATAAAATAGCGGCGCTTTCCGAACGCGGCGGTTATATAATTGCGGAGCGCGACGAACTTGCCGCGGCGGCCGACGCCTCTGCCGCCGACATTGGCGAGGCGCTGGACATTTTGCAACGCGGCGGATTTATCGACATCAAGTACAACCGCGGCGGCGTTTACTGCCTCACTGCCCTTAAAAAAAGACTGCCCGAAGAACAGCCGCCCGAAGTTAAAATTCAGCAGCCGCCCTCCGAAACTCAACCTGCAAAAAAAAGCAGATTTGCCTGCAATGTAAAGTCTGCCGCATTTTTATTCCTCTCCTCCCTTATCGGCGGAGCTATAGGCAGCGCGGCGGTCTGCCTTGCGTTTTTGGCGGGGTGAGCTATGCTTTCCCGCAAGGAAAACAGCGTTATGGAGGCCGTGTATGAGCTGTGCGACGGAATGAACGGCTGCCTTATTTCGCGCTCGGACATAATCTCGCTGCTGCCTAAGAAGGAACTTTCCGGCGAGGAACTGGACGACATACTATTCGGGCTGCACGTGGACGGTTACTTCGACCTTATCTCTTCCGAGCGCAAGGGCGAAAAAATGTATGTAATAACTTTAAAGGACAGCGGAATGGCGTTCAGACGCACCAAAAAACAGCGGCGGCGGGACGTCGCTTTCAGAATTGCGCTCGCACTCGTCGGCGCTGTGGCCACCTTCCTTTTCGGCCTTATACTGAGGGGAATTTTCGGTTAGCGTGTAGGGCTACAACTATACTGCAAAAGAACATTTTATACTGCTTAGACAGTGCACAGCGCACTGAAATTTTCAAATAAAATTCAAAAGCGCAGACTTGAGGGGCAAAAAGTATTGCATTGAGCGGCGAAATCTGTTAAAATAGTCGGGAAAATAATAATATCCGGAGCAACTTTTTTGAAAGACGAAAAGAGCTGCGGCACAAACAGCGCCGCACAGGTTGAAGGCAAGAAGCCTTATTCAGAGAATAACAAAACCGCTGAGCAGCACGCAAATGCCGCAACGGCTAAAGCCGTGCAACCTTTTAAACGAAGCAAACTAGTAACAGCCGTGGCGGTTGTGGTTAGCATAGTAGTTGCGCTGTGCGCATTCCTTATGGTCTGGTACTTGGGTGACAACTACCCCGACTTTAAAAGGTTCAGGCAGTCATTCGCCATACCCGGGCTTGAAGAGGGTCTTATTCCACAGGGCGTGGCAAACTATAACGATACCTTCTATGTAAGCGGCTACATGAACGACGGCAGTCCTGCACGCATTTACGTAATAGAGGACGGCGTGGCTACGGGCTACGTGACCGTAAAACTGAGCGACGGCAGGGACTACACCGGCCACGCGAGCGGCATTGCCACCAACGGCAGCAAATTCTGGATGGTTTCAGACAGTACGGTTTATGTGCTCAGCCGCACCGATATAATGAGCGCGGCCAAAAACGGCGGCAGCGTAAAGGTAAACTCCTCCTGGAACGCTAACTGCTCGGCGTCATTCTGCTACTACACCAATAATTCGCTGTATGTAGGCGAATTTTACAGGAGCGGCAAGTACGAAACGGACGAAACGCACCACTTTACTACCCCCGCCGGCGATGAAAACAAAGCGCTGATACTTAGATATTCCGCCACCTCCTCCAACCCCTACCCCACAAGGGCGTACAGCATACCGGGTAATATTCAGGGAATGGCGTTCAACAGCGACAGCAGCAAGCTTATACTTTCCCAGAGCTATGCTCTTCCTAACTCAAAAATACTTGTATATGACGAGGACAGCGCAAAATCCAAGACGGGCATACTTAAAGTGGGCGAATACAATGTGACCGTCTACTATATAGACAGCTCCATTCTTGAACAGACATACAGCATACCCTGCATGAGCGAGGGACTGTGCTCCGACGGGAACAGAGTTTATGTTCTGTTTGAATCGGCAAGTGCAAAATACAAACCTTTCGTACGCGAACAGCTCAAAAACACATACTACTTTACCGTCCGCGGCTGATAAGCAGGGAATAATTTAAACACGCAATAAATTTTACAGAAAACTTCCTATAAAATGACTTAAGGCGGCGCCGTGCAAAATTGCACGGCGTCGCCTTAAGCTTTTGCGCCTGAATAGCACTGCTTGTGCGGCACATATTACCATTTTAATACCCTGACAAAATGGCCATAACGGGCATATATGCTCAGACGATAATAATTTAAACTGCCAATATGCCGAAATTATTAACCGCACAGAAATTAACCAAAGCATATATTTTCTGTCTTGGTTAGGTTATATAACTTATACATTTTTGCTTTTAAGACGAGATTGTGAATTCGGCAAGAAAATTCTTTAAAATTTTTAATTTTAATCGGTAAAAAAGGCGCGATATAATTTTACTATTGCAACAAAATGTTTTATAATAGTCGTGTATGAAAAGTTCGCGACTATCCGCAAAGAAAATAGCCGTTCTTGCGCTGTTCACCGCGCTGGGGCTCATAGTTTTTGTTATAGAAAATCAGTTCCCTCCGCTGTTCGTTCCGGGCGCAAAAATGGGGCTTGCCAACATATTTTCGCTGGCCGCGCTTATACTGTACGGCCCGATAGAGGCGTTCATTGTGGTTGTGGTGCGCACTTTTCTCGGTTCGCTGTTTGCCGGCAATATTTCCATGCTTATGTACAGCTTTACGGGCGGCGTAATCTCGCTCGCCGTATCGTCCGTTCTCATGTATATTGCCTACCCCCGCGTAAGCCTTATGGCGGTAAGCATAGTCGCCGCCGTTGTGCACAACATAGTTCAGAACACGGTATACGTACTTGTAACCAATACCCCTACAATGTTCGGATATATGCCCTATCTTGCACTTATAGGCATACTTTCTGGCGCAATCGTGGGCGCTGTGGTCGAGCTTATCTTCAAGCGCGTACCCTTGAGCGTTTTTGCAAGGGCAGGTTTTACCGAACTCCCCAAAAGCGGCGCGCACGAGATTAAAAGCAGCAACGCCGCCGTGCAGGCAGCTGGCAGCACAGGCAGCTCCACTGAATTGAACACGGAAATGGCCTTACCTGAGGGGGACAACGCCGCGAAGGTCAACTCAGAAATGGCAACACCTGAAGCAGACAATGCCGCGAAGGATGTCAAGACAGTTGAAGACGCCGCACAAGTGACTGAAAACGCTGACGGCTCTTTCAATTCTGAGGAAAGCTCCACCACCCTCTCAGAAAAAGAGAGCGGCACCGGACATTCCGACGACGGCAGACAATAATTGCAAGCCGCAATACAGCAGACTTACAACTTATTTTATTTAATTACGGCAAAGAAAATGCCGGGCGGCTGAAAGCTGCACGGGCGTTTTTGCAACAATATCATTCAATATTCACTCAAGGATTTTGCATAGCAGAAATTTTGAGTGAGACTTTTTAGGAGGTTTCATTTTGAAAGCTGTAAAAGGCAGATTTTTTTTCGGCGGCGTACATGTGCCCGATATGAAGGCACTTTCGCAAAACGCTCCGATTGAAGAACTACCCGAGCCGCAGACCGTTACCATCGCTCTGGCCCAGTCTTTGGGCAAGCCCGCCGTGGCATGCGTTAACGTTGGCGATACCGTTGCTCAAGGTCAGCTTATCGGCCGTGCCGACGGAGCAATATCTTCCAACGTGTTCGCAAGCATAAGCGGAAAGGTTACGGAAATCAAGACGATTGAAAACGAAAGCGGTCAGCAGGGTACGTTCATTGTAATCGAGGGCGACGGAAGCGGAGCAAAACAATTTTTGCCCCCTCTTGAAAACCCTTCTCCGGAAGAGATAATAAACAGGGTGCGCGACGCGGGCATAGTAGGCCTTGGCGGCGCAGGCTTCCCTACCGCCGTCAAACTCACTCCCCGCACGCCCGTAGATACATTCATAATCAACGGTTCGGAGTGCGAGCCTTACCTCACCTGCGACCACCGCGTTATGCTTGAAAAGACGGACGAAGTGGTGCGCGGCGCACGCTATCTTGCAAAGGCTTTGGGCGTAACCAAAATAATGATAGGCATCGAGCTGAACAAGCCCGACTGCATTGCGGCCTTTGAAAAGTACGACGACGTCAAAGTTGTTGCACTCCGCAAGATATACCCCATGGGCGGCGAAAAACAGCTTATTTACAGCACAACGGGCAGAAAGGTACCTACCGGCAAGCTTCCCGCAGATGTTGGCGTGGTTGTAAACAACGTTGCCACCTGCCTTGCCGTTTGCGAGGCCATTGAACTCGGCAAGCCCGATATGGACACAATACTTACCGTTTCAGGCCAGTCAGTTGCACGCACTGCAAACATAAAAGCACCCGTAGGCACGCCCGTTTCTTATATTGTGGAATACTGCGGCGGCGAAAAGTCCGCTCCCAAGAAGGTACTTTTAGGCGGACCTATGACGGGCGTTGCAATAAAGAGCTACGACCTGTACGTAAAGAAGACAACCTCCGGCATACTGTTGCTTTCTGATAAAGAGGCTGCGGCAGAGGAACCTACCCCCTGCCTTAACTGCGGCCTGTGCGCAGACCACTGCCCCATGCACCTGATGCCCATGAACACCGCTTTCTATTCGAGTGCTGGCGACATCGAAAAGGCTGCAAAACTGGGCGGAGCTATGTACTGCATAGAGTGCGGCGTGTGCGAATACGTTTGCCCCGCAAAGCGTCCGCTTATACAGGCCATAAGAAAGACAAAGGCCGCCGTTCGTGCGGCAAGCAGAAAAGGAGGCAAATAAATGGACAACAGTATAGTAATTTCCACCCCTCCCCACGTCAAATCCAAGCGCACGACGCGCAAAATTATGCTCGACGTGCTCATAGCGCTTGCTCCCTGCGCCGTCTGCGCAATCGTGTATTATCTTGCAGACGCCGTAGTGCTTATGGTCAGCGCGGTGGCGTTTGCGGTGGCAACTGAGTTTGTTTACTACTTTATTGCGCGCGGCGGATTTAACGTTCGCTTTGCGACGGCTGAGACTAAGGCGCTCACCAAAAAAGTAGCTGAGCTTAAAAAATCCGGTCAGCCCTATCAGGAGGCTGCCGACGAACTCAAGGCAAAGCGCAAGGACGTAAGGGACGCCGCGTTTGCAAAGTCGCGCAGCGTATGCGTAAACTGGGCAAAACAGTTTGACTTCACCTCAGTGGTTACCGGACTTATCCTCGCGCTCATCCTCCCCTCCACCGCTCAGTGGTACGAGGCGGCTATCGGCGCGATTGTTGCGATAGCAATAGTTAAAATGGCGTTCGGCGGCACGGGCAAAAACATAGCCAACCCCGCGGCTGTGGGCAGGGTATTCATGTTTATATCCTTTTCCATTACGTCATATGTAGCCGCAAACTTCGGACCCGTTCTTGATGCCGACAGCAGCATACTTTCGGGCGGCGCAACATACCTTTCGAGCCTGCTCAGCGGCAAATGCGACATCAACGCCATATCGCTTTTAGACCTCTTCTTAGGTTCCGGCGTTGCAGGCTGCATAGGCGAAACCTGCAAGCTTGCCATTGTGGTAGGTTATGTATACCTTGTGGTAAGGCGCGTTATAAAGTGGTGGCAGCCCGTTCTGTACCTTGTGGTACTCGGACTTATGGCTTCGCTCATCAACCTTGACTTTGCGTTCTTCATGCCCTCCATTCTTTCGGGCGGCGCGATGTTCGGCGCGGTATTTATGTTCACCGATTATGTAACAAGTCCCAAGGGCGTATATGCGCAGATAGTTTACTACGCTTTTGCCGGTCTGCTTACAGCCGTGCTCCGTCACTTCACGCACGTGGAAGTAGTATCCTTTATAATATTATTGATGAACCTTATAGTACCCCTCCTCGATACCTATATCAGGCGCAGGCCGTTCGGCTATAAGCGCGAAAAGAAAAATAAGGAGGTTGCAGGCAAATGAATTCCGAACAGAAAGAAAAGAAACCTTTTTCAGTAAAAGAGTTCTTTAAGAGCACTGCATTCAAATGTATTGCCGTACTGCTTATAATAGTGCTTGTCTCCGGCATACTTTTAACTTTTTGCAACGCTCTGTTCTATGTAAGCGACCAGGACAAGCTCGACAGAGTACTGAGCAACATCTATGGTGAAAGCGTTGAAACCACCCCGTTTGAAAAAGAGGACATGGTGGTTGAATTTGATAACGGCACGATAAACTCAGCTTACCAGGTTACCGATTCTTCCGATTATATAATAAACTCGTCCGGTACGGGCGGTTTCTACGGCAAAGTTACCTGCTGGGTAGTAGTTGAAGTAAAAGACAACGCCGTAAGCGGGATACGCAGGGTTGTTCTTGAAGGTGCTGACAACGATAAGGAATATACCAGCCACATTTCAGAAGACAAATACAACTACTTCTCAGATTCATTCAGTGAAGAAGGTTTTACCGTAAACGACTGGAAAAACGATTCCCTGCACGGCGGTGCTACCCCCACTTCCACTATGACAGCCATAGTTAACTCTGTAAACACCGCGCTCGAGTTTGTAAGAACTCAGGTTCTCGGCGAGGCAGTAGGTCCTGACCCTTACGAAAACTTCAGCTATACTGATTATATCGATACCAAGCAGACGACTTACACTATTGCTGACGGCGTTATAACTTATGATTTATGGACAACCGCTTACGGCAACCCCGGTGCAGGTGCATTCCACATCATTATCACTGTTGGCGCTGAAAAAACTATAACAAGCTACAGCATTGAATATAACGGTTCAACCG
>DVNE01000053.1 GCA_018714625.1 Candidatus Coproplasma excrementigallinarum | reverse complement strand
GACCTCAATAAGGACAAGACGGGCACATTCACGGGCGCATACGCAATCAACCCCGTAAACGGCACGAAAATACCCGTATGGATAAGCGACTACGTGCTCACCTCTTACGGAACGGGCGCTATTATGGCAGTACCCGCACACGACACGCGCGACTATGAATTTGCAAAGAAATTCAATATCCCCATAATTCAGGTGCTCGAAGGCGGAGATATTTCCAAGGAGGCTTACACGGGCGACGGCTTGCACATAAATTCAGGGTTCCTTGACGGACTGAACAAGCAGGACGCCATAGACAAGATGGCCGCCTGGCTTGCAGAGCACAACTGCGGCAAAAAGACGGTATCTTACAAACTGCGCGAGTGGATTTTTGCGCGCCAGCGCTACTGGGGCGAGCCCGTGCCCATAGTACACCTCGAGGACGGCAGAGACGTAGCTCTTCCCGACGACCAGCTCCCCCTCACTCTTCCTCTTATGAAGGATTACAAGGCACGCGGCGGAAAAGCTCCGCTCGACAATGCAACCGACTGGGTCAACGTCACAGTAGACGGCGTCAAGGGCAAGCGCGAGACGGCCACAATGCCTGGCTCGGCAGGTTCTTCATGGTACTTCCTGCGCTACTGCGACCCCCACAACGACAAGGAGTTTGCAAACTATGAGCTGCTCAAGCACTGGATGCCCGTTGACTTCTATTGCGGCGGCAAGGAACACCTTGTAGGCCACCTGCTCTATTCACGTTTCTGGAACAATTTCCTCTTCGATAAAGGCTATGTTCCCTACAAAGAGCCCTTCAAAAAGCTCTTCCACCAGGGCATGATACTCGGCGAAGACGGCGAAAAGATGTCCAAATCCAAGGGCAACGTAATCAACCCCAACGACATTGTGCGCGACTACGGCGCCGATGTGCTCAGAATGTACGAAATGTTCATGGGACCCGTTGCGGATACCAAGCCCTGGAATACCGCCAACATTGAGGGTATAAAGAAGTTTATAGACAGAATTTATAGACTGTACTTTGAAATGAACGTCATAAAAGACGAGCCCAACAAAAATCTGGAAAAGATATATAACCAGACTGTCAAAAAAGTGGGCGAAGATTATATGGCGCTCAAGGTAAACACGGGTATTTCGCAGATGATGGTTTTCATAAACGCCGTCTATAAAGAGACTGCCGAGGGCAGATGCTTCCCCAGGGAGTACGCCGAAGGCTTTATAAAGCTGATAAACCCCGTCATTCCCTTCATTACCGAGGAAGTCTGGCACGAAGTTCTCGGACATAAAGACACAATCTCTTACGAAAAGTGGCCCGAGTACGACGAGTGCAAGTGCGGCGAAGATACCTTTGAATACGCCGTGCAGATAAACAGCAAAATCAAGGCCAAAATAAATATCCCCGTCGATATGCAGAAAGACGAGATTGAGGCGCTTGTAAAGTCAAACGCGGAAATTGCTCCACTTATCGAAGGCAAGACCATAAAGAAGTTTATCGTCGTTCCTAAGCGTCTGATAAATATAATTGTCTGATTTTACTTTTAAAAGTTCTGAGCTGAAATTTTAAAAACAAGAAATAATTTTAAGAGCATAAAATTTAAAGAGTTTAAAATGAGCGCCGCGGGCAGATTGCCCGCGGCGCTCATTTTTTTGCTTAATATTTATGACTTTTTTAAATTATAAGGCGACGGCAAAATGCCGTCGCCAGAGTTACAATATATAGTTGGCTATTACTGGCTGAAACAAAACTCTGTTCTTGTATCAGAGCGTTTCCAATACCTTTACAATGTCGCCAACGGTCTTAAGCTCGGCAACCTTGTCTTCGGGAATGGTTTTTCCCGTCTTTTCTTCAAGCGTCATAAGAAGCTCTACAACGTCGAGCGAGTCAGCGCCGAGGTCCTTGATTATATCTGTATTTTCATTTATTGTAGCGGGATCTACATCGAGCTGCTCGGCAAGCATTTTAGCAATTTCTTCCAACATAAAGCTGTATCCTCCGAATATTTTATCATCAACTAAATTTTACAATATGAACGGGTGAATGTCAAGTCAATTCGTCATTTTTTTGACCTGCTTGAGCGACAGACCGATGCGCTGTTTCTTGACATCTACGCTTATTACAACGGCCTTTACCTGCTGTCCGACTTTCAACACGTCGGAGGGGTGCTTAATATAGCGGTCGGTGATTTCAGAGATATGAACAAGTCCGTCCTGATGCACGCCGATATCAACAAACGCGCCGAAGTCGATTACGTTGCGCACAACGCCGTCTACCACCATTCCGACCTGCAAATCATCTATTCCCATTATATCCTTGCGGAGCTTGGGAGCGGGAAGCGAATCACGTATATCGCGGCCGGGACGCAAAAGCTCAGTTACAATATCGCGCAGTGTGGCAACGTCGAGCTCTGCATATTCGGCAGCTTTCTGTTCGCCGAATGCCTTTACCTTCTGCGGAAGTTCAAGCCCGCCTTTTTTCACATCTTCGTCGGTGTAGCCGAAGAGTTTTAACAGTTTTTCGGCCTTTTTATAGGATTCGGGATGCACGGCGGTATTATCGAAAATGTTTTCTCCGCCTGGTATGCGCAGGAAGCCCGCGCACTGCTCATAGGCTTTTTCACCCAACCTCTTTACGTCGAGCAGCTGTGAACGGCGGGTAAACTTGCCGTTGCTCTCGCGATAGGCAACAATATTTTTGGCAATGCCGGAATTGAGGCCTGCAACATGCTCAAGGAGCGAGGTGCTGGCGGTGTTCAGATCCACGCCTACGCTGTTTACGCAGTCCTCAACCACGCCGCCAAGAACGGTATCCAGCCTCTTCTGGTCAACGTCGTGCTGATACTGTCCTACACCGATAGACTTGGGGTCTATCTTTATAAGTTCGGCAAGCGGGTCCTGCAACCTGCGTGCAATAGATATTGCCGAACGCACATTGAGGTCATACTCGGGGAATTCCTCGGCAGCAAGCGGGCTTGCAGAATATACGCTCGCGCCAGCCTCGTTTACAACCATATAACTTACGTCGCGGTCAACCTCCTTAAGAAGGTCGGCAACGAAAATCTCCGTCTCCTTGCTTGCCGTGCCGTTACCTATGGCTATAATATCAACACCGTATTTATTTATAAAGTTTTTGATAATCTTCTTCGCGTCGTCAATTCTGTTGAAGGGCGGAACGGGATAGATAACCGAAGTTTCAAGCACCTTGCCCGTCTCGTCAACGACGGCAACCTTGCAGCCCATTCTGTAGCCCGGGTCGAGGCCGAGCGCAACTTTACCCTTTACAGGCGGCTGCATAAGGAGCGGTCTGAGGTTTACCTCAAACATCTTTATGGCCTGCTCGCCTGCGCGCTCTGTAAGCGACGAGCGAACTTCGCGCTCTATCGAAGGCTCTATAAGTCTGTCGTAGCCGTCGTCAACCGCCTCTTTTATAAGCTCTGCGCAAGCGCCGTCAGAGTGTATATACTTTGCCGCACAAACACGCTTTGCAAGGTCGGGGTTAAAGTAGAGCTTAACCTTTAAGCATCCCTCTTTTTCACCCCTGTTTACGGCGAGCACGCGGTGATTTTTAATCTCTGAAACGTTTTCGGCATAGTCGGCATACATTGAGTACGTGCCCTTGCCGTCGTCGTTAACCATTTTGGACTGCAATTCGCCGTGATTTTCAAAGAGAGTGCGCAGCTTTTTGCGCAGCTCTGCGTTATCTGAAACGATTTCGGCAATTATATCTTTAGCTCCGTTTATTGCCGACTGTCTGTCGGGCACGCCCTTCTCCTCGTCGATATACTTATCCGCCTCGGCATAGGGGTCTCCTTCCTGGGCAAGAATAAAATCGGCAAGCCCCTGAAGGCCGCGCTCAATGGCAACGGAAGCTCTAGTCTTTTTCTTCTGCTTGTATGGACGATATACGTCCTCAATTTCCGTGAGCGTCGTGCAGGCCTCTATCGCAGCCTCTATCTCGTCGGTCATCTTTCCCTGGTCGGTAATAGATTTACGCACCTCGTCCTTGCGCTTTTCAAGGTTCTTAAGATATTCATACCTGTCTACAAACTGTCTTAAAACCTGGTCGTCGATAGCGCCTGTCATTTCCTTGCGGTAACGGGCAATAAACGGAATGGTGTTGCCCTCGTCAAGAAGTGAAATAATGTTGTTCGTGTGTTCGGGTTTGAGCTTGAACTCCTGAGTAAGTTGATTGTTTATGTCCATAAAAATACGTAAAACCTCTTTCATTTTCTCCCGCAGAGCGGAAATTGCGCGGTGAAAAATTTTCCGCACCTGTAAAGTTCTACCATTGATTATTTTAATTTAAAAAGTGCATTAAGTCAATAGTTTTTTGAAAATTGGCAAAATGAAAACTCAATTCCTTAAGAACTGAGTTGCTACTTAAAAAACCATGTCACAAAAAATAAAATACTTAGCACAAAAAGCAAGGTATTTTAAATATGAATGTTTAAATTTAAAAGTACAATGTGGAGATTTAATGTATTGACGCCGTGGAGCAATGTAAACTTACCAAGTTGCGCAAAATGTCAACTTACCAGGTTGCGCAAAAGCAAAACTTCTGGCGAAAGTATCTGACCAACTAAATTTATTAAAGTTTAACTACAATAACTTAAGTCTGTTCATTGACTATGGCTTCAGCCTTTTTGTTCACTATGATTTCCGTCTGTACGATTTTAGTTCGGCTTTCTGCTCTGCAGAAATTCTGAAGCTGTCGCAAGCCTTAGAAATGGCCTTATTTTTAATATTTATGTCACACATAGTACTATTTAAATAGGCAATTCCTTGCGAATAATGCTTGACTAGCACCTCGGCAAGCAACCAGGCCGCCCCCATCATAACATAATATTTATTTGGCTGACAATTGGAAATGCAATCAAAAATCAAATCGAGATACTCTTCGTCCACATAAAAATGAAGGAGTGTTGTAAGAGCAAAACGCCTTGAATACTCCCCTTCAAATCGTCCCTCACAGCAAGAGAGGTATTTTTTTATAGATGGTATAAAATCTTCGCGATGTTTTTTAATGCAGGACGGAGCAAAACAATCACACAGAGCCCAGTTACTCATAAGGCTCACACACCAATCTGAAAGCGTGATAAACTCTTCATACGGAAGGAATGCAACTATTGCAAGTTTAAGGAACTCTACCTCGTAAAATTCCTGAGGGAAAGTTTTAAAAGTTACAATCTCGCCCTTAAACTTCTTTGCAAGTGAGCGCAGCACAGGCATGCGCACGCCAATAAATTCAAGATTTTTTTCACAGATTATTTTTTTATTGAACTCTGCGTATTCAGGTTCGGCATAGCTCCTCAAAATATTTAAGACTTCTTCATATGTAACCATGGTCACCACCGCTCTTCCTGCCACAAAAAATTTAATGCTAACAAATTAGTATAAAAATGTAGTCAATTCATATTTAGTGCGAAACGAATAGCATTTAATTCCGCAAGTTTAAATTAACGAATATTATTAAACGCCCGAAAAGTTACAATTAAAGCCGCTAATTTAAGCTTAAATACTAGCTGAACAATCTTTTTCAGCACAAACTATACAACGCTAAAATCAATTTTAAAAAGTTAAAACCTGCATTTAAGTCAAAAAAACTACTTCAATACCACGCTATAACCAAGAAAACAACTTTAACATTGTTATAAATAGAAACTTAAAGACAAGCCAAATTAACCAATAAAGAAACTATCAAGCAGATTAAACGCCCGTATGCACCTCACCGAAAACAGACGCGAGCGCTTTATACCAAAGCCCTTCGTCACATCGAGTATTTGCCGGACTTGTTGACGGCAGAAACTCGGTACGGATATTCAGCCATGAATAATTCTTTTTAAAAATTTCTGCCGCCTTGCCGCCGTTTAGGATTATCAGCTCCAGATTGGCTACACTCGTTACAATCCCAAGGTCGGCAACCTTATAATTTTTTATGGTCACATCGCTGGAACCGACTATTTCGCATTGAGTGACAATGTCCCATAAGGCGACATTCTGCCTCTTTAAAAGGCTGATTTTTTCGTCGGTTGATAACGGCAGCTCTTCGCCGAAAAAGCCGCTCAATATCCTCCAGAACCTGTTCTGTTTGTTTCCGTAATAAAATTCGACCTGCCTGCTCTTGACTGATGGAAAGCTGCCCAATATCAGAACGCGACTATTTTTATCAAAAACTGGATTAAATCCGTATTTAATGTCTGACATAGTACTAAATAACAAGCGGATTTTTAACTTTTCCGACTACTGCCGCAGCCATGCCCGCACTGTCGAAGCTTAAATCTATAGCTTCTGCGAGGTCGTCAAAAGTTACAGCGTTGACCTTTTCTATCCTTTCGCCAAAGTCGTAAATCTTATTGTTATAGAGCATCTCCTTGCCGTAAAGGAGCATCTGAGAGCTTGTACTCTCCTGCGCAAAAATAGATGACGCCTTGAGCTGTTCCTTTCCGCGTGCAAACTCTTCGCTGCTTATATCCTTGCGCTTTATGTCCTCAATGCAATTTTTTATAGCCTCAACCGAGCGCATGTAATTTTCCGCATTTACACCTGCATACACGCACAGCGTACCGGTCTCCGCATAGGCGGTATTGTACGAATATACTGTATAGGCAAGTCCTAGCTCTTCGCGCACCTTCTGGAAGAGGCGCGAGCTCATACTGCCGCCCAGCACTGAATTCATTATCTGCGCCGCGTCGTAGAGCCTTTCGCCGCGTTTGAACGAAGGGTATGCCAGCGCAAGGTGTATCTGTTCTATATCCTTATATCTTACAAGCGAACCGTGTCTGCGCTCAACCTTTACCTCTCTTTTATCTGCTGCAGAGGGCTTAAGCGCAGAAAAATACTTCCTCGTCATATCCTCAGCGAGCTCAATATCAATATTTCCCGCCATGGCAACGACGATGTTATCGGTAGTATAGCGCAAAGCCATATACTTTCTTACGTCGGCGCCCATAAATCCGCTGACATTCTTGCGCGGCCCGAGAATATTTCTGCCATAGCCGCCCTTGCCGTAGTAAGCCTCGCCGACGAGATCTAGACATAAATCGTCGGGCGTATCCTCGTTCATATTTATTTCTTCTATGATAACGCCCTTCTCCTTCACCATCTCCTCCTCGGGGAATGTGCTGTTGAGGAACAGGTCGGCAAGTATTTCAAAAGCTTTTTCGGCGTTGTCCGTTGTAGACTTTGCGTAGTAGCAGGTGAGGTCTTTGCCGGTAAAGGCGTTCATCTGTGCGCCTATTCTGTCCATTTCGTCCGAAATGGTAAAAGACGAGCGCGTCTTCGTACCCTTGAACATCATATGTTCAATAAAATGCGAAATGCCGTCTTCAGCGTCAGTTTCGTAGCAGGCGCCCGTACCCACAAGCACGCCCATGGTCACCGACATAAGCCCGTCCATCTTTTTTACCACAAGCCTTATTCCGTTTTCAAGTTGTTTAAAATGTACCATATTTTCTCCTTACTGCATTTTAACGTGAAAGCGCCTCCGACACCGTGCAGGCAGCAAATCCGCATTTTTCTATGTAGTTTATAATGAGCGGCAGAGCCTCCGTCGCTGCACGCGTGGGACTGAGCAGAATAAAATCACCTGCCTGCAAATTTTCAGTGGCGTGCGCAAAAATTTCCTCAGCATCGTCATACCCGCAGACATTTTTGCCGCACATGATAAGTTTGAGCCCGAGCACAGAGCACGCGCGGACGGTATTTTCGCAAAAGGAAAGCCCCGACGGCATAAAAAGCGAAACCTCTGCTCCGCAGCTTACTTTTAAAAAGCTGACCGACGGGGAAATATCCTCAACCGTGCTGTCAAACGAAAGCGTGGAATAATCGTCGGCAAAATAGCCCGCGGTGGCTACCTCGCAGCCTGAGCTATAAATTTTGCGCACTGTTGAAGTATTGTCGTCCGCCCAGCTTCCCTTTATAAAGAAGGTTGCCTTTGCTCCACACTCTTTAAGCGCGTCAAGCACGCCGTCCGTATCTTCGCCCGAGCCGTCCGCAAGGAACATCAAACTCACAGCATCCTGCGCACGTGAGCTGTAAAAAACGTTCTCATCGTGTTCAGATACAGTCACGGCGCTGCCGCCGTAAAAACCCACGAGTGCGGTAGCTGCGATTACCGCGCATATCAGTATATTAGTTACCGCCGCAATTACTTTATTCTTCAAACAGTTTACCCCTATAAAGCAAATACTATTTATATAATATTAACTACGGGGTACAATATTTACAAAATCAGGCACAAAAAAATAGCGTTATTTTAACTTGACTATTGTAACGCCCGTTTCGCCCTCGCCATATTTGCCGGAGCGGAAACTTTCTACGTTTTTATGCCTTTTGAGGTGCTCGGCTATCGCTTTGCGCAGCCTGCCGGTGCCGACGCCGTGAATTATTTTTACCTCTTCAAGATTATCGGTAACCGCCTTGTCTATAAAGTTATCTACCTCGTAGAGCGCCTCTTCGACCGTCATTCCGAGCACGTTTATCTCAAGCAGCGGCTGCGAAGGCGCAATTTTGCGCACGACCTTTACATTGTCCTTGCCGCCAGCCAACTTTTTGCCTGATTTGGGATTTACGAGAAGGAGCTCGTCCAGCCTGCACCTTAGCCTGATACTGCCGCAGGCAACCTCCGCCTCGCCTTTGGAAGGATTGAAAGCCACGACCTCGCCCTCTGTCTGCATACGCTTTACAAACACACGCGCGCCTGCGGCGATATTCGCAGCCGTGGCAGGCAAGTAGGGCGTCTGTGCCGCCGAGCCCTCTTCCTCTTTAAACGCCGCGTCTTTTATCTTATTCTTAAGAGTGCGCGCCTTTATAAGGTCGCTCTCAGATATTTCTTCCTTTTTGAAAATATCCTCAATCTGTGCAAGCAGGCTCTCCGCCTCGGCGGCGCGCTCGTTGATTATCCGCCTGCTTTCCGCCTTTGCGCCGCTGAGAAGTTTTGCTCTCTCCTTTTCCAGCGCGGCCGCGCGCGCATCCGCAAGCGCAATTTTGCTTTTAAGTTCGCTCTGTAAAGCCTGATTTTCTGCTGCCAGACTGTCTGCACGAACCCTGCTCTCCTCGGCGCTGCGCACAATATTTTCAAACGCCCTGCCGCCTTCGGAGAGATAGGAAACCGCCTTATCAAGCACATCCTGCGCAAGCCCCATTCTGCGGCAGATGGCGAGCGCGTTGCTCGAGCCAGGCATGCCTATCTTAATTTTATAGAGCGGCTTTAAGGTCTGCGCGTCAAACTCCATACTGGCATTTTCTATGCCTTTGGCATTGAATGCAAACTCTTTTAGCGGAGTAAAATGCGTGGTAACTATGCCCTTGCAACCCGTCGAAAGCAATTTTTCGACTACGGCGCGGGCAAGCGCCTGCCCCTCGTCGGGATTAGTGCCGCCGCCAAGCTCGTCTATCAGCACAAGGCTGTGTTCGGTTACGCCGTTTACAATCTCTATAACCGTTTTTATATGCGAAGAGAATGTTGAAAGGCTCTCCTCTATGCTCTGGCTGTCGCCGAGGTCGCAGAAAACATTGTCGAACACGCCTACCGAGCTGCCAGCCGCCGCGGGAATAAACATTCCGCACGCCGCCATGAGGCAAAAAAGGCCGGTCATTTTCAGCGTTACCGTCTTGCCGCCAGTATTTGCGCCGCTCAGCAGGAGAAAATTATAGTCTTTGCCAAGTTCTACGCTGACGGGGACAATCCTTGTTTTATCAATAAGAGGGTGTCTGCCCTTGACAATATTTATATAGCCAGTGCCGTTTACGCCAGGTTTTACAGCCTTTAACGAGTAGGCATACTGCGCGCGGGCATAACATGCGTCTATGACGGACAGCACCACCTCGTCCGTGCGCAAGACATCGGCTATAGCGCCGAACCTCTTTGAAAGCACCTTTAAAATGCGTTCAACCTCCTCGCGCTCATCTATCGTGAGTGCAATGAGCTCGTTGTTCATTTCAAGCACATATTCGGGCTCTATAAAGAACGTTGCGCCCGACTGCGAAAGGTCGTGCACAAAGCCGCGCACTCTGTTTTTGTACTCCGCCTTGACGGGAATTACAAAGCGGTCGTTGCGCATGGTGACGGACGCGTCCTGGAGAAATAACGAAGTAGGGCCGGTTATATATTCAGTGAGCTTGCTTCTTATGCGCGCGTTCAGCGATTTTATTTTGCTGCGGATATCGGCAAGTTTTTCGCTGGCGTGGTCGTTGACCTCGCTTTCGGAAACAATGGCAAACCCGACGTCCTCCTCCAGCGCCTTGTCGTAGTAGAGCCGCGACGCGTCTGCCTTGAGATATACAACGCTCTCCTGCGCTGCGGCAAGAATTGAAGTGCAGGCTATCCTCGCAGAACGGTTGAGCGCGTTTATCTGCATAAGCTCCCCGCAGGAGAGAGTACTGCCCTTTTCTGCGCGGGAAATCAGCTCTGACACGTTGTCGAAGTACTCTATACCCGATACGCCCGAGGAACGGAATAGCAGAAAATCAGCCTCCTCCGTCCGTGCAAGCCGTTCGCGCACCTCGTCGGC
Organism: Candidatus Coproplasma excrementigallinarum; assembly: GCA_018714625.1. GTDB lineage: Bacteria > Bacillota > Clostridia > Christensenellales > Borkfalkiaceae > Coproplasma > Coproplasma excrementigallinarum. The sequence goes on along the minus strand of DVNE01000053.1, from coordinate 18,988 downwards.
ATCGGAGGATGGTATACACTCCTCTATGAGCGACTTTGCCCCGCCGAGCACAGCGTGCGAGGCGCACTGCGCAAGCACCTTATTGAGTTCAAGTTTTTCGTAAAATTGAGTATTCATATTATCGTATCGCAGCGGCTGCGCCGTGCGGCTTTAATTTTAAATAAACAGAGATAAAAAAGCAGTTTTTGCAATCCAAAACAATGTATTTACGGCGGCCACAATCAAAAAGACTGAATTTTCTGCTGAGAAGGCAGCTTTTTAAACGGCAGCCAAGCGCAGTTAAGTATTTTATGTTATTTATGAAAATCAGAATACGGGCGACGAGCTATGCCCGTGGGTTATATCCTTTAAAAGGCGCTTTAGCTCCTGCGTATTGCCCGTCGCACGCGAAATTTTTGCCGCATCTGAAAGCGTGCAATCATACAGAGCGCCCGCATTTGCAGACGTGGAGAGAAGGTCGGCACAGTTATAAATTTCAAACCTGCAAAGAGAAGTTTCATATCTGCGCAGCGGAAACTTTCTGCCCGCATCGTCGGTGAGCGTATAGCGGCTGCGCGTGTCGCATTGTGAGCAAGTTCTGCCGAAAGGACAATAGATAAGGTCCATAAGCTTTATATTTCCGCATGTGAGCGCAAAGGCATTTTCGCAGACCAGAGGCGAGGCCTCATTTATTGTCAGCTCCTTGGAAATACAGAAATATTTTGCAACAGAACACACTTTTTTTGCGGCCACTGTATTGGAAATATTGAAGCCCACGCCCGCAAAGAGCGGCTTTCCCAGCTCGTGGGCAAGCATTATTCCGTACGTTCCTTCGCAATAAATACCGTCGAAAATCGCACACAGCGGCTTTATTAAGTTGATATCCTTTCCGCTCAGAAAAGGCGGAAGATACAAAAATTTTTCACCACTAAAGCCAGCTGTTAGAGCTGAAATATCTACGTTAAAACTGTCCGTCTTCAATATGCCTATGTCGGCGATGACGCCGTTTAAATTGGTGGCAATGACTGCAGTCTTTTCATTTTTTTCATTTAAAAAGGTCGGGATTGCCACTTCGCCTGAAAGGGGCGCGCGGTGCTTGTTTACTATACTATCTGCAAACGCCGCATACGCTGCGCGCCTGAATGCGTTTAAAGCTGCCATATTCATATATGGCTTGCCCTCAACAGTCACTTCGCCGAACCTGACGGACAGAGGCAGTTCACCCGTCTTTCTGAACGAAGTTATCACGTCCTCTTCGGTGAGCGGTCGGTTTTCGGCGGGAGTGAGCCTCTCTTCGCCTGTATACTCAAACCCGTTTATGCTTACACGCGGAAATTCTGATACAGCAAAGCGGGCGAACACGTCCGCGGACAGCAGCCTCTTTTCTGATACGAGGCGGGCATTGAGCGCTGTATCAGTTGTCACGAACACCTTGTCGCCATTCAGAAGTCGCTTTTGCGAAGACAGATAAAAGCCGCCCCTTCCCTCGCTTTCAAACGTACCGCCGCACACTTCTCGCCCGGAACGCAGAATTTTAAAGCCGTCACCCTTTGTAAATCTTTGTGTACTTTCGCAGAAAAACCTGCCGTTCTGCACCTTTACAGTACCTACATACTCGCCGATATGCCCCTGGACGTCAGACGAAAGAAACCCTTTCTGCTGTCCGAACGCCAATCCCTTTGTATAGTTGCCTCTGTTGTAGGTGCGTTTAAGAGCGGAAAAATCGCCGCCGACAGCGGCATCGTTGCCGCCAAGAATATCTCTGTAATAGTTTACCGCGGCGGCAACATATTCAGGGCGGCGCATTCTGCCCTCTATTTTAAAGGAGTATACCCCAGCCTCTTTCAATCTTAAAATATCCTTTCCCACACATAAATCGGACGGGGAAAGTCTGTAAGCGCGCTCTTCAAAGCCGTTTCTGTCTATGGAGTAGAGTTTGCGGCAGGGCTGTTTGCACTTTCCGCGGTTGCCGCTGTTTCCGCCTGCAAAGGAGGAAAAATAGCACTGCCCTGAAAAGCAGGTGCAAAGCGCGCCCTGAACAAAGACTTCAGTTTCTATTGTTTGCGCAATCTTTTCTATATCCTCTATCGGCGTCTCCCTTGCAAGAATAACGCGGGAAAAGCCTGCCTCTTTTGCAAGGCGCGCGCCGTACTCGTTGCACACGCCCGCCTGCGTTGAAAGGTGCAGCACAATTTCAGGCATGGCCTCTTTTATGGCCGCACACAGAAAAATATCCTGCACTATAAGCGCGTCTGCACCGGCCAGCCACACCTTTTTTGCAGAGGATATAAAGTCTTCAAGCTCGCTCTGCTTTACAAGCGTGTTCATGGCCACATAGACTTTTACGCCGAAAAGTGCGGCATAATCTATAATGCTTTTAAGCTCGTCAAAGTCGAAATTATCGGCCGAAGAACGCGCCGAAAAGCTTTTAATTCCAAGATAGATTGCATCCGCGCCGGAATTTATGGCCGCCAAAGCGCTGTTTTTGTCGCCTGCGGGGGCAAGTATTTCACACATAGTACTTAATTAAATCCGTATTTTTCTATAACGTCAGCCACTCCGCCTTCGTCGCACGAGGGGCAGACGTCGTCTGCGTACTTTTTAAATTCTTCCACGGCATTTTTTACGGCTACGCCCGTGCCTGCCGCCAAAATCATAGGAAGGTCGTTAAGATTGTCGCCTATGGCAACAGTCTTATCTATTGGTATAGAATACTTTTGCGCGATATACTTCAACGCCGCACCCTTGTCGTCACCCTTGGGAGAGACCTCGACAAGTACAGCCGCGCTGTAAGTGACGTCGTACTTCTCGCCGATCTCCTTAACGAGATATTCATATAGCGGCATCTTCCTTTCGGGAGGAATGACGCTGACTATCTTCTGGCAGAAGAGATTATTTTCTGCAACATAGTCCGACATTTTTCCGCTGACATGGTTGGCGCGTATACCCGTTATATCCTGATACATTGTTAAAAGTTTGTTATCAGTCGGCAGCGTGGAATACATTTTATTGTCGGCATAGGCATTTATCGGCTCGCCGCGGTCTTCAAGTATGCGGCAGATTTCTGTTGCCTGCTCTGCGGTAAAGCCGCCGTTTCTTACAATGCGGCCGCTCTCTATATCGGCAATCACCGTCCCCTGGTAGGCGGCTACAAGCCCTTTAAGCCCGAGCGCGCGCACCTGCGGCAGTATGGAGGCAAGCATTCTGCCCGTACAGACGGCAAACACGCCGCCCGCATTTACATACCTCTCTATTGCCTCGCGCACCCTTGCAGGCACGGTCTGTTTGGTTGTAAGCAGCGTTCCGTCGAAATCGGAAACGATAAGTCTGTTATTTATGCTCATAGCTTCTCTTCAAAATATGCTCTGATATTCTTTGCAAGCACGGGCCCTATTCCCTCTACCGAGGCAAGCTCTTCGACGGGCGCGCCCATGATTTTATCTATCGTGCCGAATTTTTCCATAAGTGCAATGCGCTTCTTTTTGCCTATACCCTCTATTTCAGAGAGTATGCTCTCTAAACTGCGCCTTGAATGGAGATTGCGGAAATAGGTTATAGCAAACCTGTGCGCCTCGTCCCTTATTCTCTGCAACATCTTAAGCGCAAAATCGCGGTGGTCTATCCTGATGCTCTCCTCGCGCTCCGTTGTGAACACTTCCTCTTCACGCTTGGCGAGCGATATAAGCTCTATATCCTGCACGCCCAGTTCATTGAAAATCTCAGAAACTGCCGAGAGTTGTCCCTTGCCGCCGTCTATTATTATAAGGTCGGGCTTGGGGAAGCGCTCCTCCTCGTCTGTTCCGAGCTTTGAAAGTCTGCGCTTTAATACTTCCTGAAGGGAAGCAAAGTCGTTTGCCCCCTCAACCGTCTTTATGCGGAACCTGCGGTAGCTGTTTCTGTCCGCCTCGCCGTCGGTAAACACCACCATAGAGCCGACTTTATCCACGCCGCTGACGTTGGATATATCGTAGCACTCCATTCTGCGCGGGTACTTTTTAAGGCCGAGAATTTCCTGCAGACGCTTGCAGGCGTTTACAGTCATATCGTCCTTGTGGCGTATTCTGTCTATCGATTTTTCGAGGTATTCGCGCGCGTTCTCCTGCGCCATTGAAAGGAGCTGCGCCTTTACGCCCTGCTTGGCAAAGGTTATCTTTACAGACTTTTCGTACTTTTCCTTAAAGAAATTTTCCAGAAGCTCACGCTCGTCTTCAAGGCAGCTCTCGGTAATTACCTCTGCGGGCGGCAGTCTGTTCATATAGTACTGCGTTATAAACTGCGAAAGAGCCTCGGAATCGGAAGAGTGCGCGTCTTCGAGCGCGTAGCAGGTTCCGCCCTGCATAATGCCCTTGCGCGTTATCAGCACATTCACAGCCGAATACAGGTTGTTTGTGGTATAGGCTATAATATCCGCGTCGAGGAAGTTGGAGAGCGAAGTTATCCTCCTTGCCTCCAGTTTAGAGAGCATCTCTATCTTGTTGCGGTAGTCGAGCGCAAGTTCAAAATTTTCGCCTGCGGCGGCCGACATCATCCGCTCTTTTAAAAGGCTCTCGCCCTCTTTGTAGTTGCCTTCGAGGAAGTTTACCGCGCGTTTTACGCAGGTGGCATACTCCTCACGCGTGCACTTGTGCGCACACGGGGCAAGGCACAGCCCGAGATGGTAGTTAAGACACTCGCGCTTGGGCTTGTCCGAAACGGGGTTGGGGCAGTTTCCGCCCAGCATAACCTTGAAAGTTATTTGCATTATCTCGAGTATGTCTTTGCAGCTCACCCCGCCCATATACGGGCCATAGTAGCGCGCGCCGTCCTTTTTTACCTTTCTGGTCACCGAAAAGATGGGAAACGGGTCGCGTAAATTTACCTTTATATACGGGTATGTCTTATCGTCTTTTAAAAGTATGTTGTACTTGGGTTTGTACTTTTTGATAAGGTTATTTTCAAGCGCAAGCGCGTCGCGCTCGGTCTTGGTTATGATATAGTTGAAATCGGCAATATTTTCCACCATCCTCATTACCTTGTCAGGTTTGGGTGAGGAATGAAAGTACTGCCTTACGCGGTTTTTAAGCACGCGCGCCTTGCCCACATAAATTACATTTTTGTATTTATCGAGCATTATATATACGCCCGGGTTATCGGGCAGAAGTCTGAGTTTTTCCTTGATTATATCCATAGCCGATATGCGCCGAAAAATTTTACGCAGGCGCTTTGATTTATTATAGCACAGCGGCGCGTTGTTTGCAATATTATAGCGCAACCGCTCAAAAAAAAGCGCAGGAATATTTCCTGCGCCATTTTTCAGCAACCCAGAAACTCAACTCCCTTTAACATTACGTCGTTGACGGTATCGTTTACCAGGCTGTAAAATATTATCTTTCCGTGCCGCTCGCACTTTACTATTCCCAGGTTTTTAAGCAGTCTGAGCTGGTGCGATACGGTGGTCTGATTTATGTCGAGCACGCGCGATAAATCGGTTACGCACATCTCCGATATTGCAAGCGCCGATAACATTCTTACGCGCGTACTGTCGGCAAATACTGAAAAAAAGCAGACTATGCCGGAGAGCACGTCGCCCTCGGGCACATACTCCTTTATAAGTTCTTTTGTACGTCTGTCCAAAAGCATTGTATCCTGCATATATAGCCCCTTTGCAACTCGGGTTTAATAATCTCCCCTGCTGCAATTAAATTATAGTGCCTTATATGCAGATATGTCAATGCGTCAACCTGACGTATACAGTCACATATTGTTTTACTTTGTCGCATATGCAGGTTTTTGCGGCTGCGCTTAGATGCGACAGATTTTTAAAGAAAATTTACTTGACTTCTATCGAGGTGACCTTATAGCCTGCATCTTCCACAGCCTTTTTTATCTCCTCTTCAGAGAGAGGTTCGCGGCTCCTTGCAACGGCAAGGTTCTTCTTGAGTTTGACGTCCGCGCTGACAACGCCGTGTACGGTGGAAAGCGCCGTTTCCACATGCTTTGCGCAGTGCTCGCAGCTCATTCCCTCAATATTAATTATCGTCTTCATATACTGATTATCCTCCGGATTATTATTTTTATCTGATTGCAGATGGCCCACGTCACCGCCCGTGCGGTCATTGCCGCCGTCGGAGGGCGCAGATAGATTGCGTATGTGCCTTTTATTTTTAAATCTGAGCAGTCTGAGCGCGTTGAATACGACGAACAACGAGCTGAGGCACATACACAGCGCCGCCCACATGGGGTTGAAGGTGAACGGCTGACCGAACAGCTCTATATCCGCCCAGGAAAACGCGCCCGCGGCTACGGGTATCATAATAACGTTGTATATGAACGCCCAGAACAGATTTTCCTTTATGTTACGCACCGTGGCCTTGGAGAGTTCAAACATATCGTCGAGCGTGCGCAAGTCTTCGCTGACAAGCACCACGTCAGCCGAATCTATGGCAACGTCTGTGCCGCTGCCTATGGCAATGCCCACATCTGCCTGCTTGAGTGCAGGCGAATCGTTTATACCGTCGCCGACCATTGCCACATACCCGCCCGCACGCTGAAGGTTTGTTACCGCACGAAGCTTATCCTCGGGCATAACTTCAGACATAAAGTCGTCTATGCCCACATTGGAAGCTATTGCGCGGGCAGTATTTTCCTCGTCGCCCGTGAGCATCGCAACGCGCATATTGCGGTCCTTAAGAAGAGAAACTGCCTCCCTGCTGCCCTCCTTAAGGGTATCGGCAACGGCAATCAATGCGGCTACATTTTTTTCGTCTGAAAGGTAGATAACAGTCTTGCCCTGCTTTGAAAGAGCAAGCGCCTCCCTCTTTACTTTGTTCGTCATTGCTGTGGCAGGCACCAGTTTTTCGTTTCCGAGGAAATATTTTTTGCCGCCGTAAACAGCGACTGCGCCTTTACCTACAATGTACTCGAACCCGTCTACCGCAACGCCCTCCTGAACATAGTCAACTATGCACTTTGCAAGGGGATGATTGGAATTTTTTTCAATGCCGCACGCAATTTTAAGCGCACTGTCTCTGTCCGTTCCGAACGCCACAACGTCGGTCACGCGGGGTTTGCCCTCGGTAAGCGTGGCGGTTTTATCCAACAGCACGGCATTTACGTTGCACACCTTTTGCAGGCTCTCTGCGTCCTTATACAGCACTCCGAGCGACGCAGCCTTGCCCGTTGCCGTCATTATGGCGACAGGCGTTGCAAGACCGAGTGCGCAGGGGCAGGAAACGACGAGTACGCTTATGGCGTATGTAACGCAGTGTTCGGGCACAAACGCGCCGTCTATTATAAGCCAGATTGCAAAAGTGAGAAGGGCTATCGCCGTAACGACGGGTACAAAAACGCCTGCAACCTTATCGGCAAATTTCTGAATTGGCGGCTTGGACGCACCCGCCTCGCGCACCATTTTGACTATCTTTGAAAGGGTGGTATCTGCGCCGATGCGCTGAGCGCGCATCTTGATTACGCCGCTCTTGTTCAGGGCGGCAGAAGTGACGATATCGCCTGCCGTTACTTCAAAGGGCAGACTTTCGCCTGTGATTGCCGATTTATCCACAAAGGTGCTGCCTTCGGTAATTACACCGTCTACGGGTATATATTCACCCTGCTTTACTATAAGAATATCGCCGACCGCAACCTCAGAGACGGGCACTTCGACCTGCTCGCCGTTTACTTCTTTTGTGACTTTATCGGGCGCAAGCTTTAAAAGTTTTTCAATCTCGCTGCCCGTGCGACGTTTGGACTTTTCTTCCAGCCACTTTCCGACCGTAACCAGGGTGAGAATTGTTGCCGCAGACTCAAAGTAGAGGCTGTGCATTGCATAATCGTGCGCACTCTCCGCCGCGGGATTGACAAAGATTAAAACCATTATCACAAACGAATACAAAAAGGAAACGCCCGCACCGAGAGATACAAGCGTATCCATGTTGGGTACTTTTTTTATGAGCGCCTTTACTCCGCTTGTGAAGAACCTGAAATTTACTCCAATTATTATAGCGGTGAGAATACACTGGTAAAAGGCAAACCACTGAGGGTTTACAGCAGGGGCCAGAAGCCCGACGGGCATTCCGAACATATGCCCCATAGATATAATGAGCAGAGGAACAAGGAAACAGAGCGAGATTATAAAGCGTATGAAAAGCTTTTTATCCTGCGCCATCTCCTTTGTCTGCGGCTGTTCGCCCTCGCGGTAGATACCATAGCCCAGCCCTTTAACCGCGTCGAATATCGACTGCTCGGTTACAACAGACTGGTCAAAATCCACCGTCATGCTCTTGCCCATAAGGCTGACCTCGACGGAGCTTACCCCCTCCATCTTTCCCACGACGCGCTCTATACCCGAAGAGCACGCCGAGCAGGTCATGCCCGTAACGGCGTAAGTATTTTTCACATAACACCTCTTTTTAATTCCTACTTTTTTTATATGATTTAATTATAGCCAGCTGAAAAAGTTTTGTCAAGAAGTTGAGGCGCGTACGAAAATAAAAAAAGTTTAAATATATGGGACTGCAAATGCGCTTCCAAAATTTATTTACGCAGACTATTCGTGTAATTTTGCGGAGGGCAATGCCTGCAAATCACGCAAACAAGTCGCGGTATAATGTTGCAACATACAGAGAAACATACTCTTAAGGAGGCAAAGACAAATATATTAAATGTGCGTCGCAAACTATGCAAGCAATTTTGCGGCGCAAGGCTAAATATATTAAAGTACGGTGTCGCAATTCAAATAATGGTAAAATAAAAATGCGCCCGCATTAAGCGAACGCAAAACAGGCTGCCTGAATATAGCAGCCTGAAATGATTAATAGAATTATAAATCAACCGTGAAACAAGCCCGACTGAAAGATTAGTCCTTCTTTGCGGGTTTTTCTGCTACAACTTCGACCTTATCGTAATAGCCGCAGTTAGCGCATACCCTGTGAGCCTGCATCATGGAATGGCAATGAGGGCATTCCACGAGCGTGGGAGCCGTTGCCTTATAATTTGCAAACCTGCTGTTTGTTCTGCTCTTTGATTGTTTTCCCTTGGGTACTGCCATCTTCTACACCTCTTTATATTTGTAACTTAATTAAAATCTATGCCCTTGCAATCAGGTCTGCACAGAAGAACCTGCGGCTGACTGAAAAGGACAGCATCGTTTACGGCAGTCGTGAGATCGAGTTTAAAGCCGTTATACGAATAATTTTCGCCGTCGTCCTCGGTAAGAAAAAGTATGTCAGCCTTATAGTCCACCTGCTGCGCAGCAGGCTCGAGGCAATACGAACACTGACCTTCTAAAAGGTAGCTGATTATAAGCTCAACTCCGACGGAATCATCGTCATAAATTTCGTATTTGCCGCTCACTTTAACCTTGCCGGCTATGCGGGCAGACGGAAGAATGACGAGATCTTCGGGGCAAGCATATTCAAACTCAAACGAGCCTGAATACTTTTTTAATGCAATTTGCCTGGCTATATCTATTATCATACCGAACCGACTATGCAATTATAGTATAAGCCCGTAATTTTGTCAACTTATTTTGTAAACAGACGGGCAATTTTTTACAGAAGTTCAGCCGTTTCTCTTGCGATTACAAGCTCTTCGTTGGTGGGGATAACAAGCACTTTTACGCGGCTTCCCTCTGCGGAAATATCGCGGATTGCGCCGTTATTTTTGGCCTTATTTTTCTCGAGGTCGAGCTTGACGCCAAGGAACTCAAGCCCCTCGCATACGCCCTCCCTTACTTCGGGAGTATTTTCACCGATGCCCGCAGTGAAGACTATGCAGTCAAGTCCGCCCATTGCAGCGGCATAAGCGCCAACAAACCTCTTGGTCTGGTAGTTGAACATATCAAGCGCGAGCTTGCACCTTTCGTTGCCGCTCTCCATTCCCGCAATGAGGTCGCGGAAGTCGCTTGAAACGCCGGAGATACCTGCAACGCCGCACTGCTTGTTGAGATAAGTCACAATCTCGGCATGGCTCATGCCCTTTTTGCGGGCAAGGAATTCAACGGCAGACGCGTCTATATCGCCCGAGCGCGTTCCCATAAGTACGCCAGCAAGAGGGGTAAAGCCCATAGAAGTATCTACGCACTTGCCGCCGTCTACCGCGGTTATGGAAGAGCCGTTGCCCAGATGGCAGGTTACAATTTTAAGCTCTTCGGGCTTTTTACCGAGGTACTTGGCTGCCTCCTGCGAAACAAATTTATGGCTGGTGCCGTGCGCGCCGTACTTTCTTACGCCGTACGCCTTATAATCTTCGTACTTAATGCCGTAGAGGTAAGCCTTTTCGGGCATTGTGGCGTGGAAAGAAGAGTCGAACACGAGCGCCATAGGCGTCTTGGGCATAACTTCCATGCACGCCCTTATAGCCGTTGCGGCTGCGGGGTTGTGCAGGGGAGCAAGCTCAAAGGTCTTTTCCTCAAGCGTCTTTAAAACTTCGGGCGTTACAAGCGTAGTCTTTTTGAAGTACTCGCCGCTGGCGACTATTCTGTGACCTACTGCGCCAATCTCGTCCATAGACTTTATAACGCCGATTTCGTCGTCGTGAAGAGCCTCCAGAACGAGCTCAATGGCAACCTTGTGGGTGGGCATATCCTGGTTATATACCTTTTCCTTGCCGTTGCCCTTGGCTTTGAGGAGCGAGCCAGGTATGCCTATTCTTTCGCAGCCGCCCTTTGCAAGCACTTCCTCCGTCTGCATATCTATGAGCTGGTATTTGAGCGATGAGCTGCCAGCGTTGATAACAAGAATTTTCATATATTCAGATCCCCTCCGCGCAAATTATTCAGCCTGAAGCGCGGTGACAGCCACCGTCGCAACAATGTCGTCTACATTGCAACCGCGGGAGAGGTCGTTGAGGGGCTTTGCAAAGCCCTGGCAAACGGGACCTATCGCCATATAACCGCCGAAGCGCTGAGCAATTTTATAACCGATGTTGCCTGCGTTGATGTTGGGGAATATGAACACATTTGCGTGTCCTGCCACAGCCGAACCGGGAGCTTTAAGCTGGCCTACTTCGGGAGCAACAGCCGCGTCGAACTGGAATTCGCCGTCGAGCGCGAGGTCGGGAGCCATCTGCTTAGCAAGCGCGGTAGCCTCCTGCACCTTGGGAACGGATTTGAAGAACTTGTCGTCATTGCCCGAACCCTTTGTCGAGAAAGAGAGCATTGCAACGCGCGGCTCTATGCCTGCAATAACCTTAGCCGTCTTGGCGGTGGATACTGCTATATCTGCAAGTTGCTGCGCATCGGGCTCTATGTTGATGGCGCAGTCTGCAAATACTGCCACGCCGTCGGGATTGTACTTGTTTCCGCCTTCGGGGGCAATCATTATAAAGCAGCTGGATACCGTCTTTATTCCGGGCGCAGTTTTGATTACCTGGAGACCGGGACGGAGAGTGTTGGCCGTCGAGTGGCAAGCGCCCGAAACATAGCCGTCTACATCCCCTGCCTTGAGCATAAGCGCGCCGAACATCGTTCTGTCCTTGGCCTGCTGAGCGGCCTGCTCTTCGGTCATGCCCTTGGCTTTGCGGGCTTCGTAAAGTATCTTTGCGTATTCGGCAGTCTTTTCGGAAGTGAGAGGGTCAACGAGCGTTATTCCCGTAAGGTCAACGCCGGGCGCAACCTTCTTTGCCTCCTCTTCGTTGCCGATGAGAACTATTTTGGCTATTCCTTCCTTTGTAATCTGTGCGGCGGCTTCAACCACGCGTCTGTCTTCCCCTTCGCAGAGGACGATAGTCTTTTTAAGGGCGGCGGCTTTGGCCTTGATTTCGTCAAGTAGTGCCATATTGAAATTTCTCCTTAAAACACTTTATTTATATAAATTTTTGATATATAATTTTGTTGTGAAACAGTAAAACCTTTTACATTTTTCACATACAGCATTATACAATAAAACTTTTTAAATGTAAAGGTGAAATACCCCTTTTTATACTACTGCCATGAAAATTTGCGCCATAATATGCGAATACAACCCCTTCCACAACGGGCATAAATATCTTATCGAACGCGCACGAGAGCTTTCGGGCTGCGATTTTATCCTGTGCCTTATGAGCGGGAGCTTTACCCAGCGCGGCGAGGCGGCAATTCTGCCCAAATTCACTCGGGCGGAACACGCCATAGAGGGAGGCGCAGACTGCGTGTTGCAGCTCCCCGCACTCTTTTCGGTCGCCCCCGCAGAGATATTTGCGCGGGGCGCTATAAGCATACTAAAGGCCATTCCCGCTGTAAGCTGCCTTGCATTCGGCAGCGAAAATGCTGCTGTAAACGACATTGTGCGCGCGGCAGATATACTTTCAGGACTGAACAGCGAAGGCGCAAAAAAGACAGATAAAACTTTTACAAGCAATATGGGGCGTGGACAGAGCTATAAAAGGAGCGTCGCTTTGACTATGGAGGAACTCGGCGCGGAAAGCAGACTTATAACTTCGCCGAACGGCATACTTGCGGTTGAGTACGCAAGGGCGATAAAAGAGAGCGGCGCACACATATCTTTGCTGCCGACAGAGCGCGTCGGCGGCGGCTACGGCGACGGCGAGCTGAAGGAAAACTACTCCTCCGCCAGCGCCATACGCAAAAACATCAGTGACATTGCAATACGCGACAATGTACCCGAATGTGTGTATACCGCGCTGACGGCAAAAGACAGGTCGGGCGCAGAAAAAGAGTACGACATGCTTGCAATGTACGCCCTGCTTATGGCAGATAAAAGCGATATGAGGCGGATATTCGGCTGCACGGAAGGACTGGAAAACAAGCTCAAGGCGAGTGCAAACCTGCCCTTATGCCGTATAATTGAAGAGGCGACGAGCAGGCGCTACACCTCCTCGCGCATAAGGCGGATAATTGCCGCCAATCTTTTGGGGCTTTACTCTGACGACGCGATAGCCTGCATAGAGCAAGGGACGTATTTAAAGCCGCTCGCCGTAAGAGAGAGCTGCAAAGACGAAATATTTGCAGAGCTTGCAAAATCCCGCCTGCCGCTGATTGTAAAACAGCGCGACCTTGCAAAACTTTCTGAGGGAGAAAAATTCGGGCGCAGCGTTCCCTCCGCACCGCAAGAAAGATGTTACGAATGCGACCTTAAAGCCGATTTCGTGCGCGCGCTTATATATGGTGAGGAAAAGGAGTACGAATATACCGTTAAAGTCATCAGATAATCATAATGAACTGAAAAAGCGGCGGTGCGCAAATTCTTTGCGCACCGCCGCCACTTTTTAATGCAAAATACGAGATTAATCTGTAAGCCGAGTTCTGTCGTGTACGGTCATCTATCTATACTTGTCGTCACCGATAAGTTAAAGCGATATTAACGGATAAGGGCGGACGGGCAACCCGCGCAATCAAATGCAGTCCTTATCCCAATCTTGCATCGGATGGGGTTTAATTGGCTCGCTCTGTTACCAGGGCGACGGTGAGCTCTTACCTCGCCATTCCAACCTTACAGCAAAATGCTGCGGTGTATTTCTGTTCACTTTCCTTGGAGTCGCCTCCTCCTGCCGTTAGCAGGCATCCTGCCCTGCGATGCTCGGACTTTCCTCACGCCGCTTGCGCGGCCCGCGACCGTATAATTAACTCGCATTTTATTTTATTTTAGCACATTTAAAAAAAATTTGTAACTATTTACGCGCGCGAATTGCTTTTTTTTTAAATTCAATTTATAATATATGCTGTACGAGATTTAATTTCAGGAGTTACTTATTAATGAAAAAGACTAAAATTATCTGTACTCTCGGGCCCGCAAGCGATACTGAAGAGATAATCTCTGACCTTATCGACGCTGGTATGAACGTTGCAAGAATTAACTTTTCGCACGGCACATACGAAGAACAGGCCGACAAAATCGAGAAAATCAAGAAGGTGAGGGAAAGAAAAAAGCTTCCCATCGCCATCATGCTCGACACCAAAGGCCCCGAGTTCAGAATTGGTACTTTTAAAGACGGAAAGATATTTCTTAACGAAGGCGACCCCTTTACCTTTACAACAGAAAAAATCGAGGGCGACCAGACCAGGGTTTCCGTTTCGTTCGACGGCATCTGCGAACAGCTTAAGCCCGGCGACAAAATACTGCTCAACGACGGCCTTATGCTCTTTGAAGTGGTCAAGGTAAAGAAGCCCGACGTATTCTGCAAGACTATTGAGGGCGGCGAGCTTTCAAACAGAAAGTCGATGTTCTTCCCCGACAAGGAACTCAAAATGACCTACCTTTCGGAACAGGACAAACAGGACATAGCTTTCGGCCTCAAGCTTGGCATAGACTATATCGCCTGCTCGTTCGTATCCCGCGCACAGGACGTAATAGATATAAGGAACTGGCTTAAGGAGTGTGGTTCACCCGAAGGCGAGGTTGAAATTATCGCCAAGATAGAGAGCCGTGCCGGCGTCAACAACATAGATGAAATTCTTGAGGCAAGCGACGGCATTATGGTTGCCCGCGGCGACCTCGGCGTGGAAATACCCTTTGAAGAAGTACCCAACATTCAGAAGACCATTATCCACAAGTGCCGCATACAGGGCAAGCGCAGCATAACGGCAACCGAAATGCTTGAGTCTATGATTAAAAATCCCCGCCCCACCCGTGCGGAAATCTCCGACGTTGCCAACGCCGTATACGACGGCTCCTCCGCCATTATGCTTTCAGGCGAAACGGCCGCGGGCGAACACCCCGTAGAGGCTGTAAAGGCAATGGCAAAGATAGCCGAGCAGGCTGAAAAGAACACTCAGTACATCAACTACATCAAGCCCGAAGATTACCATATAAAGAACCTTTCAGAGGCGCTTTCACATTCTGCATGCACGCTTGCACAGGACATAGGCGCAAAGCTCATAGTTGCCTGCACACGCTCGGGATATACGGCAAAGCTCGTTTCCCGTTTCCGCCCGATGATAGACATCATAGGCATGACTACCGACGAACGCGCTTACAGAAAACTTGCTTTAAGCTGGGGCGTTATCCCCGTTATGAGCGAAGAGTTCTCTTCGGTAGACGTGCTCTTCCACTTCGGCAAGTGCGCAGCAATAGCTACGGGACTTGTTAAAAAGGGCGACAAGATTGTTCTTACCGGAGGCAAGCCCAACGGAAAGAGCGGCAATGCCAACCTTATAAGCGTTGAAACTATCTGATAAATTCAAAGTAAATTTAAGGCGGGAGCACTTTGCTTCCGCCTTATTACTATAAAAGGGGGTACGGGCTGCACTAAAGCTATTTTAGTGCAGCCCGTATTCGAGAGAATATGAAAAAAGTTATGTGTGGTCAGAGAAGAGAGAGTACCTCCCATGCTTAACGCACGGTACGTACCCGCAAATCACGCGGAGCTTTTCTGCCCCGTTTGATTTATGCCTAAATTATACTTTGATTTTGTGTACACAATATGAAAAGATTATAGCATTTTAATGATTATTATGTCTGTTTTTATGCAGGTTAAATATATCTGCCTGCGCTGTAATGCACATTGAATATATATTCCGCCGTCCTTATGCCGTCGGCTGCAGAACTGGTTATTCCGCCTGAATATCCGCTGCCCTCGCCGCAAGGGTATAAATTTTTAAGCGATACGCTCTGCCTGTCCTCCCCGCGCACTATTCTCAGCGGCGAAGAAAAACGCGACTCCACGCCCGTAAGCACGGCGTCGGGGCAATCGAACCCCTTCAGCCTTGACGCCATATCTGGTACGGCAACTTTGAGCGCCTCGACCGCCTTTTGCGGCAGCACCTCTGAAAGGGGCGCAAACTTTACGCCCGCGGCGTAAGTCGGCGCCACAGAGCCGAAATTCTGCGAAACCCTGTCCCTCAAAAAATCGCCGAAGAGCTGGCAGGGCGCACGATAATCGCTGCCGCCTGCCAAAAATGCCTTCTCCTCCAGTCTGCGCTGGAATTCCATTCCGTCGAAGAGCCCCTCGCCGAAGTCTGTGCGGTACATCTGCACCATAAGCGCAGAGTTGGAATTTACCGCGTCGCGGGCATAGTCGCTCATACCGTTGACCACGACGCCGCCCTCTTCGCTCGCCGCAGGAATTACCACTCCTCCCGGGCACATGCAGAATGTGAAAACGTTGCGCTCGTGCGCGTGGGAGACAAGCTTGTAGTCGGCGGCAGGCAACATCTTTGCAAACCTGCCGTACTGGGCGCGGCTGATTTCAAATGCGTTGTGCTCTATGCGCACCCCGACCGCAAAATCGCGCGGCTCCATTAAAATACCGTTTTTGTCCAGCATTCGGAATGTATCGCGCGCGGAATGCCCGAGGGCAAGCACTGCTGCGGAAACTTCAAGCTCGTCCTCTTCACCCGTCTTTACATCGCGGAACGTTACGGCGCGCAGAGAGCCATTCTCGGCACGGAAGCCGTTAAAAAGTTTGTTGAAAAGAAATTTGCCGCCGCACGAGATAATATACTGCCTTATATTTTTGAGCACATCTTTAAGCTTATCGCTGCCAATGTGCGGCTTGTTTAAAAAAAGTATTTCTTCGGGCGCGCCGAAGCGTGCAAACGTTTCAAGCACGTCGCGGTTGAAGCCGTCCTTTGTCTGCGTGTTGAGCTTACCGTCCGAAAAAGTGCCCGCGCCGCCCTCTCCGAACTGAACGTTGCAGTTTGTATCAAGCTTTCTTTCGCTGAAAAAAGTGTTTACGGCGGCCGTTCTCTCCTCCACGGGCCCGCCGCGCTCTATTATTACAGGGGCGTAGCCGTGGTCGGCAAGTCTTACGGCACAGCAAAGTCCCGCAGGACCCGAGCCTATTATACATACTAACGGAGCGTTTTCAAGTTTTTTCAAAGGCGGCTTCTGCTCACTCTCGCTCCCGGAGGAATAAGCCACCGAATAGAGCCAGAAAATATTGTCTTTATTGCGCGCGTCGAGCGATTTTTTTATAATTTTAAAATAACCCAACCTGCCGCCTGCCTTCTTTTTAATAAGCTGGTATAACTTCCCGTCCTCATTCCCGACGGGAATTTTAATGTTATCTATCCGCTTTATCATCAGTTCTCTCCGCAATGGCCTGCGCAACGCGCTCAGCCGAGGCAAACGCCCAGGAAAGGTTATAGCCGCCGCAATCGCCGTCTATATCGAGCACCTCACCCGCAAAAAACAGTCCGCCGCACAGTCTGCTTTCAAGCTCGTCCGTGACGTCGTTCATATCTATGCCGCCGCGGGTGACCTGCGCGTAATCAAAACCCAGCGTGCCGTAAACGGGCAAAACAAAATTTTTTGCCGTGTGCGCTATAATTTCCGCATCAGAGCTTGCCGCGCGCTTTACTATCGCCCTGCCTATCTGATTATTTAATGTAAGTGCAAGTACCTCGCCCGCGCCGTAGCCGAGCGACTGCTTGGAAATTATGTCGTCCCTGAGCTGTTCTTCAGTAAATTCAGGAGCAAAACTTATTACCACGTCGCCGTTATGCCCTGCAAATGCGGGTGACACCGAAAAAACGGCGTTGCCTGAAATGCCGTATTCCGTAAAGATAACGTCGCCGCGGCTCTTTTTAACTTCACGGCCGTCCACAACAGCCGTAATCCCGCAGTCTGCACGAATGCCGCGCAGCGTCTTTATAAACGTTGTATCTGTTTTGAGCTGCACGAGCGAGGGAAAGAGCGGCGTAAGTTTATGTCCGAAGGACTGCGCCAACGCATACGAAGAGCCGTCCGTTCCGAATTGCTTTTGCGCCTTACCTCCAACGCACAGCACAGTAATGCGAGCCTCTATCCTTTCTCCGTCTGAAAGAAATATGGTAAACAGCCCCTTTTTTATTATTTTTTCCGCCCTTACTCCCGTTAGCGTTTTGACCTTTGAGCGTGCAAGCTCGGCAATCAGACTGTCCGAGAGCGAGGAGGCCTGCCTGCCGGCAGGATATATTCTGCCGCGCTCGTCGCAGGAGAACAGACCGTGAAAAAGCTCTTTATACGCCTCGGTGCGGCGCGCGATAATCGCATAGCCGCGCGCCGCACCACCGCCGTAATAATTATTCTGTGAAATATGCAGATTGCTGACGTTGCCCTGCCCGTTGCCGCTGGCGGCAAGTTTTTTGCCGAGGCGCGCGCCGCCCTCTATAACGCATATATCAAGTTTTGTTCTGCGGCTTAAGAGCACCGCAAGGGCAAGCCCCGAAGCTCCTCCGCCCACTATGGCGACATCGCAATACATTTTTAAATAATTCAGCCTTGATTTTTTATTTAATTTTATATTACGACGCCGACAATGTCAACCTTTAAAGGCGCGTCAGCCCTTAAGGCCGCACAAAATCTTTTCAAATGCGGCAAGGTGCAGCCGCTCGTCTTCAAGTATGCGCGAAATTATGGCCTTTATCTTGTCGTTTCTGAGCAGACATAGCATACGTTCATAGCCGCGTATAGCCTGCTTTTCGGCGCGTATATCGTCCTCTACCATACACACAAGCGTGCGCGAATAGGTAACATATTTGGCGGAGTAAAAGTTATACATTCCAGGCGGGTTGGCGGTAAACACGGGCGCTGCGCCAAGCGCCGTTATGGTACTGCCCAAAAGCTCGAGGTGCAGCATTTCGGCAACGGAAATGTCCTCTATAATGCCTGCATACTCCTTGTATCCCTTGGCCTTGAAACAGAGCGCGTGATATGTATACTGAAGTATGGCGTTGAGTTCGCCCACGGAACTTGCATATGCAGGCGAAATTACGTGCAGCGAGTAGGCGTCGGGGCCTATATCTTCAGTTGAAGGAAATGGTTGATTACTTGTGAGGGGTGATGGCATTAGCGTTCTCCTTTATATTTTAAATCATACTATCAGCATATTCCCGCACAAAAGTTTTTGCGAATAAAAAACGGCGCTGACGCGCCGCGATTATAGTTTATTATAAAATTTAATGGCATTTTTCCCGCTGATTAATCTTCCCGCAAATATAATTGCATTGCCCCTCTGACCGCTCTTCCCGCGCAATAATCTTTGCCAAAAAGAAACCCTCCCGCTAAGCGGGAGGTTCTTCATTTTCGGGCATAGCCCTAGTCTACTAGTCCGAGCGCCACGCGCTCATATGTCGACCTGCCAGTCGCTGCGCTTATTGCTCGCTACCCGTAAA
>DVNE01000003.1 GCA_018714625.1 Candidatus Coproplasma excrementigallinarum | reverse complement strand
TCTTTTCCTCATGGTATTTGATTACTTCGCTGTAATCGAGTTTATAGACGGAATCGCTGTCAGAGAGAACAACGTAGTCCTGCTTGCACTTTTTAAGGAAGGAAGTTGCACCCTTGAGCGCCTCAAGCCTGCCCTTATATAAGGTTTCCGATTCATCGCTGTAAGGAGGAAGCAGAATAAGACCGCCCTCCTTTCTTGCAAGGTCCCAGTCTTTGCCTGTGCCGAGGTGGTCCATAAGAGACTGGTAGTTCTGCTTTGTTATAACGCCTACCGTTGTTATGCCTGAGTTAACCATGTTTGAAAGAGCAAAGTCTATCATGCGGTATCTGCCGCCGTAGGGAACGGAGCCCATTGACCTTACCCTTGTAAGTTCGGGTATATTTTCGTCGTTTATGCTTGAAAAAATTACTCCAACCGTAGAAGCCATCTTAAATTTCCTCCCTTATACATCCTTATCAACAATTTCGCCTGCGTCAACTTTGCCGCCGTCTTTGACGGTTATGCCCCTTCCGAGCACGGTGATGCCTGCGGTCTTTCCTTCAACCTTGCAGGCCTCTTCCTTGATCGCGCCTATCACGGCATTCTCGCCTATGGAGACTTCCTCGTCAATTATAGAGTAATTTATGGCAGCGCCCTTTTTAACTGTAGTATTTCCCATCAGAACGCTGTCCTTTACGGTAGCGCCCTCCTCTACTATGCAGTTAGTGCCTATTACGGAATTTATTATAGTACCCTCTATGTCGCAGCCGTTCGCAACTATGCTGTTGAGTACCGTACCCTCAACATATGCAGGGGGCGAAAGCGGGCTCCTCGAATGAATCACGTGGTCCTGGTCGTCGAGGTCAAACTTAGGCGCAACGCCAAGTAAATCCATGTTGGCCTCGAGGAGAGAGCTTATAGTTCCCACATCCTTCCAGTATCCTTCAAACCTGTAAGAGAACATCTTTTCGCCTGCGTTGAGCATTGCAGGAAGAACGTTCTTGCCGAAATCTTTTTCAGACTTGGGGTCTTCCTCGTCAAGCTCGAGGTATTTGTAGAGCTTGCTTGCGGTAAAGATATATATGCCCATAGATGCCAGATTGCTCTTAGGTTTTGCAGGCTTTTCTTCAAATTCGTATATAGAGCCGTCGGGATTGGTATTGAGAATGCCGAAACGCGAAGCTTCTTTTATGGGAACTTCCATGCACGCAATCGTGCAGTCTGCGCCCGTATCTTTGTGTGCCTGGAGCATCTTGTCGTAGTCCATTTTATAGATGTGGTCGCCGGAGAGAATAAGCACGTAGTCCGGATCATACATCTTCATAAAGCGTATATTCTGATATATGGCATTTGCTGTGCCCTTGTACCACGAAGTGGATTTCTTTGCCTCGTAAGGCGAAAGGATGTGCACGCCGCCGAAAGTTCTGTCAAGATCCCAAGGCTGTCCGTTGCCGACATACTCGTTCAGAACGAGCGGTTGATACTGTGTAAGCACGCCCACGGTATCGATGCCCGAATTTATACAGTTAGACAGAGGAAAGTCGATAATCCTGTACTTTGCGCCGAAAGATACGGCAGGTTTAGCTATATTGCTGGTAAGAGCATAAAGGCGGCTGCCTTGTCCGCCGGCAAGCAACATAGCTACGCACTCTTTTTTTCTTAGCATAAGTTAAGTCCCCCAAATAAGATTTTTTTTGACTTTATGTGTAATACAGAATAATAAGGCAGGAAAGCACCTTGATTATATCTGTCCCGAAGGCTCTTTCGTTTACCTCATATATTTTATCACATTTTTATTGACTTTTCAAGGCGCTAAGGCAAATTTTTGCAACAAAATTGTTAAATTTTAGGGCAAAATTTGTAAGCGGCTTGCCCTTAGCGGGTTTTTTACCTGCAATCTAAAAAAAGCATTATTGCCCTTGACATTTGGTTGCGTATAAATTATAATAAGAATACATCTTGATAATTAAAGGAGATTTAAAACCATGACTTATGTATGCGAAGTATGCGGATGGGAATATAACGAAGAAGAGGGCGCACCTGATTTAGGCATAGCTCCCGGAACTAAGTGGGAAGATGTGCCTGCAGATTTCGAGTGCCCCGTTTGCTTTGTTGGCAAAGACCAGTTTGCCCCCAAGGACTAAGCTGAAACTCTCAATATAAAAAACAGAAAAAAGGTTGCCTTTCGGGCAACCTTTTTTTCTGTAGTTAGTTTATTGATTATCAACGACAATGTAAAGAAATTTAATTGCCGCGCGCGATGGCGAGGTATTCTTCGTCAGTCAGCCCCGGTGCTATTGTATTCCGAAATTCTCTCACGAGCAGATGGCTTTCATCATATTTCTCACCTAGCTCATGTTTCAGATAAGCACGGAAGAGGCCAGTAAAGGCAGAGATACAAGCCTCTGCGCTGTCGTAACCGTTTTCTCCAAAGATGACGGGTGAAGTGTTGTCTGGTGGCTCACACCATTTCCCTCTCCATTTTGCAAAAACCTGTGTATGCGTGCGATGTAGTTCAATGGAGCGGTATTCAAGAAAAACACATTTATATTCTATACCGTTTTTTTCGCACCAGAGGCGGATAAGCTCCGCTATATCCCAACACCAACCGCAATTATTATACACGACCTGTTCTGGGGAGGAAAAGCGGTACGGCGCGCCGTTTTGTTCAGCACAATTGTCTGCAGGAGAGATATGGTGAACGACGCCCTCCACATCCATATATCCATAATTTATCCCACGTACATATCTGAAAAAATCGCTGGCGGGCAGCAACAATACGGCTTTCAGTGATTTCATTCCGCTCCTCCTTTGCACTATGGTACTATTATGTAATGTAAATGTTGCGTTTATCGTATAAATGTGCTATCATAAGTAAAAACTTATGAGGTAAAAAATGTTTTCAAATTCGACTAATAACTTTTCTGTCCCCGGTCAAGACCCGTTAGCAAAAGAGTTAAATCAAATATTGATACAAACAAATACCCAAATATCCCAACAATCAAAAATTATTCAAGCACAAGCAAATCAAATCAAAGAGCTAACGCAAAGCCTCAAAATTTCTGCTGAAGAGGCTAAAAATAGTTCTGCCAACGCAAGAAAAAGTGCCAAGTGGTCTTTTATTGTTTCCTGCATTATGGGTAGTATTGCGTTAGCAACATTGATTGTTGAGGTCATTCGCCTTGCTTATGAGTTAAATGCTCTTTAAGCAGCTTGTACAGCTCGCAAAGTATCAACTTATCAAACAAGTAGAGAGGAAAGCCCTCAGCGCCCGTCTCCTCGTCGGTAACAGTCTGCCCAGCCAACCACTCTTCATAATCGTCTACGGCAAGTTCTCCATTTTCTTTGAAAATGCGAAACCTGCCGTTTTTTACATCTTGGCTCATACTGTCCTCCGCCTTAACGATAAGTATTTCACAAAGTAGAATATTCACGTTTATGAATTTTACATAAGCAGTATACTTCATCTTTATGAAGTTGTCAAGTATATTGTAAAAAAATATTTACAAACGTGAAATTTATTTTTATACTTAAATCATAAAATACTTCATAAGGAGACAATTTCTATGGCACAATGCAAACTCTGTCACAAAAAGGGGCTTTTTCTTAAATTAAATTCCGAAGGCGTATGCGCGGATTGTGTTAGACTTGCCGATATTCTAACTAAGGAAAAAGCTGCAGAAAGTAGGTTAGCTAATAAAGAAAAATTAATAAAAGAAACTCAAGTGTTTGCTTTACAAGAAATCGAATCTCAAATAGTTCAAAGTACTAAAGATTTGCAAAGAGTAAGACTTCAATATGAAGAAGATTCAAAAAAACTTGATGACTTATGTTTGCAAATAGAAAAAACAACTAAAAATGTTGAATTGCAATCAAAAAAAGTTGTAAAACTTAAGGACTTATATAAAAGCATTGAGTATTCAATTAAATTTTACAATGAATGGTCTATAGAAAAGCCTATTGAAGATTTTGATAAAAAACTTCAAGACTCTTTGTCTCCCACTTCACAAATTCCTATTAATTGCTTGAATTATAAAGATTTGCGAAAAAAATTTAATGAAAATGATAAGCAAATAACATTGCTGACTGAACAATATAAAGGTCGATATCAAACAAAAACAATTACAGCAATGTATAAATTAATGGTTATTGCTTTAAGAGCGGAGCTACAAAATATACTTACTTCAATGAAATTTGGTGGCTTAGATAAGGCTATTGACCAAATTAAAATTATAACAGCTAAATATTCACAAATAGCTACTGAAGGTAACCAAACTATTGCTGGGACATTAATAAGATTTATTGGTCAGATTGAATATCTGTTTATTGAAGCGGCTAAAATTGAATATGAGTATTACATACAAAAAGAAAAAATCAAAGAAGAACAAAAAGCATTAAGAGAGCAATTAAGGCAAGAAGCGTTAGAGAAACGGTTACTCGAGCAACAACAAAAACAAGTTGAAAAAGAAGAAGAAAAATATAGAAACGAGATTGAGGCCTTAAAAACTTCACTTATTAATGCTGAAGCCGCAAAAGTTAATATTTTAAATCTGCGCATACAAGAACTTGAAAAGCAGTTAACGGAAGTTGATAAGAAAAAAGAAGAAATTACTAAACTCCAACACGGTAAAGCAGGATATGTATATGTAATAAGCAATTATGGGTCATTTGGTGACAATGTATTTAAAATAGGAATGACTCGCAGATTAGAACCTCAGGACCGTATTGATGAGTTGGGAAGTGCTTCTGTACCTTTTCCTTTTGATGTTCATTCTTTTATTTTTTCAGATAATGCTCCGGAACTTGAATACAATATTCATAAAATCTTAAATGATAAAAGAATGAATAAAGTAAATTACCGTAAAGAATTTTTTAAAGTTTCTTTAGATGAACTTGAAAAAATTGTTTATGATTTGCAACCTACAGCAGAATTTAACAGAACAATGCTTGCAGAACAATACAATCAAACACTAAATATAGAAAAAGGTATAGCAAAAGCTTTTGAAGGATTAAGCGAAACATTAGATTCATTTGAAGACGACGAAGCGGTTTAAAGGTGAAAACAATGGAAATAGAAAAAATTAAAGAGTACATGAAAAAAAATAAAATTACATATGCACAGTTAGCTAAGCAAACAAATTTATCTATTAGTACTGTTACTAAGATTTTAGGCGGATTTGCAAAATATCCTCGAGCTGATACAATGGAGGCCATTGAACGCGCGCTCGGACTTTCGGACTGGACGGCGGAGGAAAAAGCTGAAGGTGTTGGCAAACACGCCATCACGCTCTCGGCCGACGAATGGGAATGGCTGGAACTGAGAAGCGCTATTATCGAGGTCGGCGGCCAAGAAATGCTTTCTACTATTATTGATTTGTTAAAAACAACGATAAAAACCAATAAAAAAAAATAAAAAATTTTTAATATATGACAGATATAGTCAACTTTAATAGTTATAATATAAACAAATGTTTTAATATTAAGGGGGTTGACTATGAAGTTATCAAGCGATTTAATAGCAATATCAACTATGCTTATGACAGCTCACGAGCGCGGCGAAATTATTGCGCTGGCTGGAGAATTAAACGGGTTGATATCGCGCGCAATGGAAATTGAAAAAGCGGGCGCACAGCCTGACAAAAAAGCATTATCGACTACTATTAAATTCACGAGTGAGGAATTGAAAGGTATGTCGAAAACATTTAAAAAGGAGTTTATAGCGGGCGGGTGTGTCGCCCATATAATAAAACGGCCAAGCGGCAAAAGCGGCTTCTACTACGAAATACGCTATCGCCGCAACGGCTACAACATAACGGTATCGAATAAAGATTTAAAGACGGCAAAGGAAATGTTTACCAAGGCAACGGCACATCTCGGCGAGCCTATAAAGGACAAGGTAATTACATTTAAGGAAATGCTGGACGAATGGCTGGCGTATAAAAAAGACAAAATACATATACGAACCTGGCAGACCTACAAAATGCACGCGGACAAATACTTTGACGATAACTTAAAGGCCGCGGATATCAAGTCTATCAGAACGGCAAGGTTAAACGAGTTTATGGAGCAGTTTGCAAATCAGCCGCGAATGTACGAGGAAATGCGAATACTTTTGAATTCTGTGTTTAAGTACGCGCTGTTAAATGCTGTTATAAGCCACAATCCCGTCACCTTGTTGCCTTTTAAGCGTGCAGAACGAATAAGCCGCAGAAGCCTTACAGACGACGAAATACGGGCGTTCTTAAATAATCTTAAAGCCAAGCGGTTTGACTGGGTGCGGCAGGCTGCCTATTCCCTCTACTTCTTTGGCGTGCGGCCGTGCGAGCTTGACGACGAAACGCATATCGAAGGCAACTTCCTTATTTGTCGCAACCGTAAACGCAAAAACGGGAAAATTGAGTATAAAAAAGAAACCCTCCCGCTAAGCGGGAGGTTCTTCATTTTCGGGCATAGCCCTAGTCTACTAGTCCGAGCGCCACGCGCTCATATGTCGACCTGCCAGTCGCTGCGCTTATTGCTCGCTACCCGTAAACGGGTCCTCAGGGTAATCAATGCTTAACTGCATATTTTCCCTGTCTTTCTTCAATTGGTTTCTTATATACTCCTTGATTACCTGAGTATTTTTGCCTGTCGTGTCTACATAGTAGCCACGACACCAAAATTCTCTGCATCTGTACTTATACTTTGCCGTGCCAAATTTCTGGTATATTATTAAACTGCTTTTTCCCTTTAAATACCCCATAAATCCTGACACGCTTATCTTGGGCGGTATCATTACCAACAGATGTACATGGTCTATTGCCATTTCGCCTTCCAATATCTCTACTTTCTTCCAGTCACATAATTCGCGGATTATCCCCATTATTGCCTTTCTGTGGCTTTCATAAAATATTTTTCGTCTGTACTTCGGCGCAAACACTATATGGTACTTGCAATTCCACTGGCTATGTGATAATATTTTCTTGTCATTAGATTCCATTTCTTTTGTCCTCCGTTTTGTTTCGTTTGCAACTGGCAGGTCGCATTCTAATTCTAACAAAACGGAGCTCTTTTTCAATACCACTTCGGCACTAGCCTATTTTTGAACCCCCAGACTATCTGGGGGGTTTCTTTATACAATAAAAAAGCGGCGCTGACGCGCCGCAGTTTAAATTATTTTTTATCAGAAAGGATTATTGTAACCATAATGCTTATAAAAAAGTAAACGACTATCGCAAGTAACGAAACAGGTAAAACCGGCAATGTAAAAGAGCCGTATCCCGAAGAAGCGATTGCCACGGCGTACGATATTGCAACCGTGAGCACCACCAGCGGCAGAGGCAGAAAGAGCCATACGCTTCTTCTGTAATACTTTTTTCTCAGCGCGGAACGGACATCCTTTCCGCTTGCAGTAAATATAAACTCGGCCGTAATTATTCCAATGACTGAAACGGCCAGTCCCACGAAAAACAGCACCCAGAACGCAATAACGGCAGAAAAAACAAAACAGAGAATGCCCGCAAGTTCCAGCAAAAACGCCAGAATGTGGAACAGAATTCCGTAGCGGCAAATAGCCTTGCCTCCATCTTTAAATTTTCCGCTATCGGCTTTTTGCTCTGTAACGCAATTTATAGCGGCGCTGTTTTCACAGACAAGGTCATTTACAAGATAGTCGGCAGATACGCCGAATATGGTGCATATGCCCGCAATATTGAGCGAATCCGGAAGAGCCGTACCATTCTCCCAGCGCGATATTGCCTGACGGGAGACGCCCAGTCTTTTTGCCGCCTGCTGTTGGGAAAGCCCCGCAGATTTACGAAGATTAAAAAATTTTTCCGCAAAAGTCATAAGCAAACTCACTCCGCTGTTTATGGCTTTATAATACAGCCTTGCCACGCATTTTGCAAGGGAATTTACATCCAAAGGCCGCAACAAGAGTTTACATTGCAGAAAAATTTAATATCATCAGTCGTTGAGCACCTTTTTAAGGAACTGCCCCGTATAACTTTCAGGGTGCCGGGCAATATCTTCGGGCGAGCCGCAGGCTATAAGCGTGCCGCCCTTGTCGCCGCCCTCGGGTCCGAGGTCGATTATCCAGTCGGAGGTCTTTATTACATCGAGGTTGTGCTCGATTACAAGCACGGTGTTGCCGCCCTCTCTCAGACGTGCGAGTATCTTTATAAGTTTATCCACGTCGTAGGTATGAAGGCCGGTTGTGGGCTCGTCCAGAATGTAGAACGTTTTGCCCGTACTGCGCTTTGAAAGCTCGGTTGCAAGTTTTACGCGTTGCGCTTCGCCGCCCGAAAGAGTGGTTGCGCTCTGTCCGAGCTTTATATATCCTAGTCCCACATCTACAAGCGTGGCAAGTTTATTGTATATCGAGGCTATCGGCTTGAAAAATTCGGCTGCATCCTCCACCGTCATATCGAGCACGTCGGCAATGGACTTGCCCTTGTATTTTACTTCGAGCGTTTCGCGGTTGTAGCGCTTTCCTCCGCACACCTCGCAGGGGACATAGATATCGGGCAGGAAGTGCATCTCTATCTGGATTATGCCGCCGCCTTCGCAATGTTCGCACCTGCCGCCCTTTATGTTGAAGGAAAATCTGCCGCTCTTGTATCCGCGCTCCTTTGCGTCGGGAGTGGCGGCAAACAGGTCGCGTATCATTGTAAAAACGCCCGTATACGTTGCAGGGTTGGAGCGGGGTGTTCTGCCTATTGGCTGCTGGTCTATGGCTATTACCTTGTCAAAGTATTCAAGCCCCTCTATTCTATCGAATTTGCCAAGCTGCTGGCGCGCGCCGTTGAGATTGTTTGCGAGATAAGGATATATTATTTCGTTGACAAGACTGGACTTGCCCGAACCAGAAACGCCCGTAACAGTAGTTATAAGCCCCGCAGGTATCTCGACGTTGAGCCCTTTAAGGTTATTCTGCCTGCAGCCGAATACCTTGAGGTATCGTCCGTCGGGCTGTTTTCTCACGGCGGGAACGGCTATTTTACGCCTGCCCGCAAGGTAGTCGCCCGTAATCGAGCCGGGGGTATTCATAATATCTTCAGGTGCGCCGCAAGCCACCACTTCGCCGCCGTGCACGCCTGCCCTGGGGCCGATATCCACAATATAGTCGGCCGCTCGTATGGTGTCTTCGTCGTGCTCGACAACTATAAGCGTGTTGCCTATATCCCTGAGCCCCTTGAGCGAGTTGAGCAGTTTTTCATTGTCGCGCTGGTGCAGACCTATAGAGGGCTCGTCAAGGATATAGAGCACGCCAGTAAGCGCGCTGCCTATCTGCGTGGCAAGCCTTATGCGCTGGCTTTCGCCGCCCGAAAGAGTGGCCGCGCTGCGCGAGAGCGTGAGATAACCAAGTCCCACATTTTTAAGGAAGTTTATGCGGTTATCAATCTCCTTTACAATGCTGTCGGCAATCATGTGCTCTGTTGGCGTGAAGAAGGAAAAGTCTGCATACGCTGCAATATCGTCCACCGCCATATCGCACACCTGGGCAATATTTTTGCCGCCTACGGTTACAGCGAGCGCCTCTTTTTTAAGCCTCTTGCCGTGGCACACGGGGCAGTCCGTCATGCGCATATAGCGCTCTATATCCCACTTCACGCTGTCGGACGAGGTCTGATTGTACCTCCTTTGCAGGTTGTTCACAAACCCCTCCCACGCAGTTTTATAGCTACCGTTGAAGCGGTAGGCGTGATAGTCGAGGTCTATAAGCTCGCCGCCGTTGCCGTACATCAAGAGGTTGTACACCCCTTCGGGAAGGTCTTTTACGGGCACATCCACAGAAAAATTGTAGTGCTTTGCAAGCGCGTTTATATACATCTGAGTGACGGTGGAACTATCAAGGTTCCAGCCGCTTATTTTTATTGCCCCCTCGCGCAAAGTCTTTGTCTTGTCGGGGCAAATGAGGTCGGGGTCTACGACCTGCTTGAAACCGAGGCCCGAACATTCGGGACAGGCGCCCCAGGGAGTGTTGAAGGAAAAGAGACGCGGCTCTATCTCCTCAATCGATATGCCGCAATCGGGGCAGGCATAGTTTGAAGAGTACAGCTCTTCCTTGTTGCCACTGTCTATAATCACAAGACCGTTGCCGAGTTTGAGCGCCGCCTCGAGGCTGTCTGTAAGTCTTTTTAATATGCCTTCTTTTATGACAAGTCTGTCTAAAATTACAGAGATATTGTGCCTTATATTCTTTTCGAGGTGGATTTCTTCCTGCAGATCGTAGACCGAGCCGTCTATCTTCACCCTGCCGTAGCCGCTCTTTTTGAAGGAGGCAAGTTCCTTTGCAAACTCACCCTTTTTGCCGCGGGCAATGGGTGCTTCAACCATTATTTTACTGCCTGCGGGCATTGCCATTACGCGGTCGGCAATCTCGTCCACAGACTGCTTGCGTATCTCCCTGCCGCATTTGGGGCAATGGGGAATGCCGACGCGCGCAAACAAAAGACGGAAATAATCGTAGATTTCCGTAACGGTACCCACAGTTGAACGGGGATTGTGCGAGGTCGTCTTCTGGTCAATGGAAATTGCAGGCGAAAGTCCGTCTATAGACTCCACATCGGGCTTTTCCATCTGTCCGAGAAACTGGCGCGCGTAGGAAGAAAGGCTCTCTATATATCTCCTCTGTCCCTCGGCAAATATGGTATCGAATGCCAGTGTAGATTTACCGCTGCCCGAAAGACCCGTAAACACGGTGAGCGTGTTGCGGGGAATGTGCACGTCGATATTTTTTAAGTTGTTCTCTTTTGCGCCCTTTACAAAAATTTCTTCTTTCATACCTATCTTATCTTGCCTATAAATAACTTTGATTGAATTGGATAGTCCAGCACTCCGTCTGACGAGTATTTGCCGAATAATTCACGCATTGCCGAAACGTAATCATTATACGCTACATCGCCCTTGCACGGAGCATACGACGACGACAGACAGCGCATCAAAAACTCCTCAGAATTCATTTACAGGTTGTTTGCAAATGTGTATGTCCTGAAATCGCCGCCAAAGAATGCCGACACTCTGTTATCGGTAAAGCCGCCGTGAAAACCCTTGAATGATGGGCAAAACTTGCTGTTGACCTGGGCAATGGCGGCGTGCAGGTCGGTCTGCGTACGTCTGTTATATGCGAGGGCGACATAATTGCCATACATAATTCTGTTGCACTCGGCGCGGAACTTCTCTGCGTCAAACCAGTGGAAAGCCTGCGCCGCAGTCACCGCATAGACGCTGCCGCTTTTCAGTCCGCTGTATTCAGCGCTGCCGTCTTTTGCATGGAAATTCTTGTCGGCTGCAAGAGCCTTCTCAGCCTCGGCGCGCATATCAGCGTTTGGCTCTATGCCGTAGACAATGCTGCCGTGCGATAAAAGCCCCTCGGCAAAGATGCCCGTTCCGTAGCCAAAGTCGGCTATCTCCCGACCTTTAAATCCGTAATCTTCGGCAAGTACTTCAAACAAGCCCTCGGCGTAGTGCGGACGGCCGCACGAATAGGCTTCCGCCTTGCCGGTGAATTTCTGAGTGTTGTCCATAAAATCAGGATTTCTCCTTCTGCGGCACGCTTTTGCCTGCCGTGCGCATTCTCTTTTTTAGCTCATTTATAGTGTCGCGTATCTCTATGGCGCGCTCGAAATCGAGCTGAGCCGAGGCAACCGCCATCAGCGCCTTGAGCTTTTCAATCTCGGCAGGAATATCGGCGGCCTTTATATCCTCTCCCGCCTTCTTCTTGCCCGTAATGCCTATCGTGCTCTTTACTTCCTTGATTATAGTTTTTGGTATTATGCCGTGCGCCTTGTTATATTCGTCCTGCACCTTGCGGCGGCGGTTGGTTTCGTCTATCGCCCTGCGCATACTGCCTGTTATTGTATCGGCATACATTATAACCCTGCCCTCTGCATTACGCGCGGCGCGGCCTATCGTCTGTACGAGCGCCGTCTCGCTCCTTAAAAAGCCCTCCTTGTCGGCGTCGAGTATGGCAACAAGCTTGACTTCAGGCAGGTCGAGCCCCTCGCGCAACAGATTTATGCCGCACAGCACATCAAATTCTCCGCTGCGCAGTCCGTTTATTATATCTATCCTCTCCAGCGCGTCTATGTCGCTGTGCATATATTTGACTTTAAGCGAATGTTCTTTGAGGAAGTCCGTAAGGCTCTCTGCCATGCGCTTTGTCATTGTGGTGACAAGCACCCTGCCCTGCGCGGCGATAGTTTTTTTAATCTCGCCGAGCAAATCGTCTATCTGACCCTTGGTAGGGCGCACCTCCACCTCGGGGTCGAGAAGCCCCGTCGGGCGTATGAGCTGCTCAACCGTATTTCCCGACTGCTCGAGCTCGTAGGGTGCGGGTGTGGCCGATACGCATATGAGCTGAGGTATGCGCGCATCAAACTCTTCAAAAGTGAGCGGTCTGTTGTCGTATGCCGACTTCAGACGGAAACCGTAGTTTACCAGGTTCTCCTTTCTGCTTCTGTCGCCGTGGTACATTGCGCGTATCTGCGGTATAGTCATATGGCTCTCGTCTATAAAGACGAGGAAATCGCCCGCGGGAAAGTAATCGAGCAGCGTAAATGAAGGCTCGCCCGGCTGTCTGCCGTCGAAGTAGCGGCTGTAATTTTCTACGCCGCTGCAATAGCCTATCTCGCGTATCATCTCCATATCGAATGTGGTGCGCTGTTCCAGTCTTTCGGCCTCGAGCGGTTTGCCTGCGTCGCGAAAGGCCTTTACCTCGTCGTGCATATCCCGCTCAATCATTGTAAGCGCGTGCTCCAGCTTGTCCGTTCCGACAGCGTAGTGGCTTGCAGGAAATATGCATACATGCTTGAGTTCTGAAATTATGTTGCCCGTCAGGGCGTCTTCCTCGCATATTCTGTCTATCTCGTCACCGAAAAATTCAACGCGGATGGCCACTTCAGAGTTGCTCGCGGGGAAAATCTCCACTACATCGCCGCGGACGCGGAAGGATGCGCGCTGAAAGTCTACATCCTTGCGCGAATACTGAATTTCCACCAGACGCCTTAAAAGCGCGTCGCGCTCCATCTCCATACCCGGGCGAAGGGATATTGAAAGTCTGAAGTACTCTTCGGGCGCACCCAGACCGTATATGCAAGAGACGGACGCCACTACTATAACGTCGCGCCGCTCACCCAGGGAGGCCGTCGCCGAGTTGCGCAGTTTATCTATTTCGTCATTGAGGCTCATGTCCTTCTCGATATAGGTATCAGTTGAAGGAATGTAGCTTTCGGGCTGATAATAATCGTAGTACGAGACGAAATACTCCACCCTGTTTTCGGGAAAAAACTCGCGGAATTCATTGCAGAGCTGCGCGGCGAGCGTCTTGTTGTGCGCAATTACCAGCGTAGGGCGGTTGACGTTCTTTATAATGTTCGCCATGGTGAACGTCTTGCCGCTGCCCGTCACGCCGACAAGCACCTGTGTGCGTATGCCGTCCAGCACACCCTCTGTTAATGCCTCTATGGCCTGCGGCTGGTCGCCGGTAGGCTGAAATTTTGAATGAAGCTTAAAATCCATAACACAAAACTAAAAATTGTATACTGCAAACTTTAATGACGCGCCGCAAATTATGCCGAACGCCTGAAATGAAGAATATTACAGCTATATTATAAACCTTTACGGCATTTTTTACAACGATAAAGCCATCATACTTTCAATTGCAAAATGCAAACATTTGTTTTGTAAAATTCTTTCACAAAACGCTCTATGCGGAAAAATCCGCGCATAGCAATGCCGTGCGCGGAAAAAATTTAAAAATTTACTTGTTTTCTGTGGAAGAGCGGGCGGCAAGTGCTGCCTGGTCTGCCCTCTTTGCTTCTTCGGGCGTCTCGGGGGGAACATCGGGGAAGTCCACCCAGAATTCAGAGCCCTTATTCAGCTCTGATTCTACGCCGAAGTCAAAGGAATGCTTTTCAAGAATGGTCTTTACTATCGAAAGCCCCAGTCCCGTACCCTTTACAGGGCGCGCGTGCTGTTCTTTCAGTCTGTAATATCTGTTCCAGATAGCGGGCATATCCTCTTTTGCTATGCCCTTGCCGGTATCGCGGACCTTGAATTTGATGCGGCCGCGCTCAGGCTCGTATTTAAGGCTGACAAAGACCTTTTTATCTTCGCCGGTATAATTCACGGCGTTGGATATAAGGTTATACAGCACCTGTCCTATCTTTTCCTCGTCTGCGCAGGTGTACAAATCGGGGTCGGTGTCCACCATAAAAGTATAGCCCTGCATATCGCGCAGGTACTCAAACTTTTTCATTATTCCGTAGAGGAATTCTGTAAGATTGAATACCTTCTTGTTTATCTGATTTATATCAGAGCTTATCTTGGACATATTCAGCACGTCGTTTACAAGCCCCGTAAGTCTGTCTGCCTCGTCAATGATTACCTGAAGGTGCTGGTTGCGCTTTTCGGGATTGTCGCCTGAAATCTCCTTGACCATAGAGGCATACGCCTTAATCATTGTGAGCGGCGTTCGCAGATCGTGCGAAACATTGGCAAGCAGCTCCTTCTGAAATCCGTCTGTCTTTTTTATTTCGGCGCAGGCGTAGTTCAGCGTATCTGAAAGCTGAGCTATCTCCTCATACTCGGTAGAGGCAAATTTGACGTCGTAGTTGCCCTTGGCCATCTTGGTGGCTGTGGCGGTAAGGCTCTTGAGCGGGTCTGAAATCTTCTGCGCAATGCTGTAAGAAATTAAAAAAGAAATCAGAACCGCAAGTATTGTAACGGCTATCATATACTTCTGTACTAT
The DNA here is from genome assembly GCA_018714625.1 of Candidatus Coproplasma excrementigallinarum. GTDB lineage: Bacteria > Bacillota > Clostridia > Christensenellales > Borkfalkiaceae > Coproplasma > Coproplasma excrementigallinarum. The sequence continues at coordinate 42,544 of DVNE01000003.1, read as the reverse complement.
GGACAGCGCGTTATTTGCCAGGTCGAGAGAATAGCGTATTACCAGAAAGTTGGGCGAAAAAGTTGTCGCGGCAAAGGGCGTCGTCTCGGCATAGGTATAGGCGCTGCTGTCCTTGAACAGTATTGCGGCTGCCTCCGATTCGGCGAGCTTTTCGCTGACAACAAGCTCTATCGAGCGCCAGCTCTCGCGCTCGCTCTCAGTAAGCCTCTCCTGCATGGGAATGACAACCTCGCCTTCACCCGTAAGCACGGCAATATCCATGCCGTTATCGAAGGCCTGCTTTTCGAGGTATTCGTCTATTTCAGGATAGGCAATGAGCGGATTGAGGCGGGACGCGTCGTCAAGTCTGTCGCTGACGGAAACGCCGACTGTGCGTATTTTATCGCGCAGAATGCCGGTAAACGAGGTCTGAAATATAACATAGCAGACCACGCCGATGAGCAGTATTATAAATATTGCATACAAGCAAAAATTTTTCCAGAGTGTAAGGTTAAGGCTTCTCAGCCTTTTAAGCACCTTTTTTTCACGCTTCAAATTTATAACCCAGTCCTCTTAAGGTAACAATAAATTTACGGTACTGTTTAAGGTTACTTCTGAGCATCTTTATGTGCGTATCCACCGTTCTGTCGTCGCCGTAGAAGTCAAATCCCCATACATCCATCAAAAGCTTTTCGCGCGTCAGGGCAATGCCCCTGTTCTTTACAAAGTAGAAAAGAATTTCGTATTCCTTGGGGGTAAGCTCGGCCTTTTCGCCGTCCACGTACACGTTTCTGCCCGCCATATCTATTGTGAGACCCTCGAACTTGTACACATCGCTTTTGGCCTCCTCTTTATCGGCGTTCCTGCGCTTGGTTACGGCGTTGATGCGCGCCATAACCTCCTTGGGCGAAAAAGGCTTGGTGACATAGTCGTCTATGCCTATCTCAAAGCCGAAAAGCTTATCGTATTCCTCACCCCTTGCAGAGAGCATTATGACGGGAATATCCTTGGTTTTGCGTATCTCCTTTACAGCGGAAAAACCGTCTAACCTCGGCATCATAACATCCATCAGAATGACGTCGTAATCGTTGTCGCGGCACATACGGACGGCCTCCATACCGTCTGCTGCCTCGAAGGCCTCGTTGCCCTCGAACTCTACATATTCCTTTAAAACGTTGCGAATCATCTCTTCGTCGTCTACAATAAGAACTTTCATATTTTTTCCGCCTTTAAGGTGTAATATTCGCGGTATATATACCGCTATATTATTTTTAACCTCAACTTTATACCGTTAAAACATTATTATCACAATTATATTAGATTTAGTTTACACATTAATGAAATATTAGTGAAATTTATACAAAAGAATGCACATCTTGCCTGCCCGGACATCCACGCACTACGCAAAATAAAGTCCGAATATTTTGCACTGTAAATAAACAAATTAAATGGCAAAGCCAACAGACATAACGGCACAATTTTTTACCGCTGCTAAGCTTACACCCCTATTGCATAAAAGGTATATACCACCCTCCGCCGCGAAATTTATGCCCCTATTATAAGAAGCCCGACCGCAAAAATTTTTTAATTTTTCACAAACAAACGTTTGACAAAGTCGGCTGGCAATGATATAATTTATTTAAACAAATGTTTGCGACACCGTTCACGGCGCAATTCGGGTTTTATGTGCCAGCCGCAACATTTTTTACGGGATACATGCCATGTTAAACGCAGAAACACTGCAAATTCTTACTGAAAGCGCTAAATATGATGTTTCCTGCTCCTCTTCGGGCTCTGCGCGAGCCAACAAAAAGGGCGGGCTGGGGAACGCTTCCGTCGGGGGGATATGCCACTCCTTTACTCCCGACGGAAGGTGTATCTCACTACTTAAAATTCTCATGAGCAACGAGTGCCTTTACAACTGCGAATACTGCCCGAACCGTCGCTCGGCGGACGTACCAAGGGCGCGCATTTCGCCTGAAGACTTGTGCTCGCTCACCATAAATTTTTACAAGAGAAATTATATCGAGGGTTTGTTCCTCTCATCAGCGGTATTCGATACGCCCGACCGCACTATGGAGGCGCTGCTGCGCACGGTTAAAATGCTGCGCACGCAATACAACTTCAACGGCTACATTCACCTCAAGGGCATACCGCACGCAGACCAATCGCTCGTGCTTGAGGCGGCAAAGTACGCCGACAGAATGAGCTACAATATAGAGTTGCCGTCAGAAAAATCGCTGCTTTTGCTTGCGCCGCAAAAGACCAAGGAAAGCCTTGTAAACCCCATGAAGAGGCTGAGCGCGGCGCTCACTTATCAGAAAGAAAACAGGATAAGGCGGGGCAGGATTTTGCCGGCGGGGCAGACGACGCAGATGATTGTAGGCGCCTCGCCCGAGAGCGACGGCCAGATTTTGCGGCTTACACAGTACCTCTACCGCTGTATGCAGCTTAAAAGAGTGTACTATTCCTCGTATATTCCCGTTATATCAAGCCCCATTCTGCCCGCAAAGCCCGCAGGACTTCTTCGCGAGCACAGACTTTATCAGTCCGACTGGCTGCTCAGATTTTACGGATTCAGCGTTGAAGAGATATGCGGTATCGGCGAAAACCTCAGCGAGGATTATGACCCGAAGTGCGCCTGGGCGCTTAAAAATATGCACCTCTTCCCTGTGGAAGTGAACAGAGCGCCGCTTGAAATGCTGCTCCGCGTGCCAGGCATAGGCGCCAAGAGCGCATACAGAATAACCGAGGCGCGCAGGTTTACTTCGCTTGGTTTTGAAGACCTTGAAAAAATGCGCGTCGTACTGAAACGGGCAAAGCACTTTATAACCTGCAAAGGTAAATTTTACGGTTCAGACGGCGGCAATGTACGGGCGCTCCTCGCAGAAAAAAACATTGAGAAGCCTGAAGACGAGCAGCTCTCGCTGTTTTCAGACAACAGCAACGCGCTGAGGGCGATAACCGGTCAGCTATGAATATTTACCTCACAGACGGCACAATGATTGGCTTTTACACCGCCGTATTTGATGCATGGAAGACGGACGGCAAAATAACTTCGGACGGAAATATTCAACTCGGCATAGGCGACACGCTTATAAATGTTTTGGCGGACGAAGAAAAGTTCATACGCGTGCGCCGCCGTATTGACCAGACGGACAGATACGCCGCGGGAGATGTTGACCTCGCACTGCGCAGCAATCTTACGGAGCGCGAACAGGCCGCTTTCGACTATATCCGCCTGCTGATTGAATATGGCAGACCGATAAGAAAGATGCTCGCCGAGCGCCCAGTTATGAAGCTCAACGATTTAATTTACAAGGTTTTGCACGAGCTGGACAAACAGCGCGGTTTTATCAGGTTCAAAGAGACAGCCGAGGGCATACTGTACGCCCCCTACTCCCCCGATAACGACATAACCGACCTTCTGGCAAAACACTTTAAAGCAAGATTGGGCGCGCTCAGATTTGTCATACACGATTTAGGCCGCGCCAAGGCGGCGGTAAGCAACGGGCAGAACTGGATTATGGTAAATGCCGAAAGAGCGGAAATAAGCCTTTCGGAGAGCGAGGCGGGCTTTGAAAAGCTCTGGAAAGAGTATTACCGCAACGTAAATATATCCGAACGCAAAAACGAAAAGCTTATGCGCGCATCCATGCCCGTGCGCTATTGGAAATTTTTGCCCGAAAAAAACTGATTTCATTTTTTTATCGGATTTCCTTCCAAAGCCGTTTTAATTAAGATTTCCAACGCAGAAATTCATACAGTATTTTTAATAATTTTTTAGCCATACGAACGGCAATTTCAGCTTTAAACCAAATTCTTTACTCTGACAGACTTACTTTACCCTTATTTAATTCTTTTTACACAAAAGGGCGCGTGCATATAAAGCACGCGCCCTTTTGCAATCTGTAATCAGCATTAATTTTTATCGGTTTTATCAGCACTGGCAGCTTTTTCTGCCTTTGCTGCCTCTATCTCTGCAACAATCTTATCAAAGAAGTCAGAAAGATAGTTATTTTCTACCTCTTCAATCCTTCCGCTGTCTGCCGCGGCGGTAAGCTTTCTGTCTATTGGCACTTTTGCAACTGCGGGTATTCCGTGCTCGAGGGCTATTGCCTCCACCACACTCTCGCCGAAGACGCTTATCTTCCTGCCGCAGTCGGGGCAGGTGAGGTAACTCATATTTTCCACTATTCCAAGAATGGGAACATTCATCATCTGCGCCATATTCACGGCCTTGGAAACTATCATTCCGACAAGGTCCTGGGGCGTCGTAACAACTATAATGCCGTCCAGAGGAATGCTTTGGAAGAGAGTGAGCGGCACATCGCCCGTTCCGGGGGGCATATCAACAAACATATAGTCTACGCCCTGCCATATTACGTCCGTCCAGAACTGCAAAACCGTGCCAGATATGAGCGCGCCGCGCCATACAACGGGGTCGTCCTCATTTTCAAGCAGCAGGTTCATAGACATCATCTGCACTCCGCCCTTGCTTACGCAGGGATAAATGCCGGCCTCGTCACCCGTCGCCCTCTCGTGTACGCCGAACATCTTGGGAATTGAAGGTCCGGTTATATCGGCATCCATAATGGCGGTAACGTTGCCCTTTGCCTGAGACGCCGCTGCAAGAAGGGCACACGTCATAGATTTACCAACTCCGCCCTTGCCGCTGACTACGGCAATGACGTGCTTTATGTCGCTCATGGGATTGGGCTTCTTTTTTAAGCTTGCCCCCTCTCTCGAGGGACAATTTTCACCGCACGAACTGCAATCGTGCGAGCAATTTTCAGCCATAAATAATCTCCTTACTGTATGTTACCGCACGGCGTGCGGAAATACTTTACCTTTAAATTTTAAGTCAACTTGCAAAAAAAGTCAAGCCATTACATATTTTACCCAAAAAAATAAGGCAATCGCTTGCATTTATAACTGATTTCTGCTAAAATATATAAGCTGTGCTAGGTGGGGAGTTAGCGGTGCCCTGTACCTGCAATCCGCTACAGCAGGACTGAACGTCTCTCTCGACGCAACAGATGGAAGGCTGCGCCCTGTAAGGGGTGTTGATCGCAAGGTCTTATGCAACCGGAAGCTGCGAACCGTGTCAGGATAGGGATATAGCAGCACTAAACAGTCCGAAGGTGTGCCATAAGGTAGCTTTGCGGGAGCTACCTGCCGGGTTTAACGCTTCGGTCTGTTACGGCAAAAGAGATTGCACAGTTTTTTCAGGCTTAAAAAGCCGTCGCATTATGCGGCGGCTTTTTATATTTGTTTTAAAATACTTAAACACAGAGAATTTACTGTAATTTTTATGAGCGCGGCCGCATTTTGCGGCCGCGCTCAGATATCTGAAGAGACCTCTTGTCTTAAATTGCTATGCACCATTAAAGCGCGTATTTTGCGGTGAATTGGCGCGACCGACGAAGCAGCAATACCCACTACGGTATTGCAATGAGGACTTATAGACAAGGCACGCAAAAGCCGCCTTTAATGGCGGGTTTCCGTCAATCCCTTCCAGTATACCATTTATCTTCCGAACATTACCCTTTCACTCTTGAACATTCTTGTAAGGATAAATCCGAAAACGCAGGCATAAACAATGTTTGCAACTATTGTTATGCAGAAATTGAGCGGCAGGACGGAGAGTGACATTACATCAGTGACGATAAGCGCGCTGTTATATACGGGAATAAGGTACAATAACGGTGACGACTGGCCTCCGAGCAGTGAAGAAAGCAAACCCACCACCACTACTACAATGTTCAGCGGCCCTATATAGCTGTTGGCCTCCTTGACACTCTTTGCAAGGGCAGATATGCACGAAATAAGCGAAACAATCAAAAGCACCGTTGAAAGCATTACGCCAAGTATCATTATATAGTCGCCCGCGCCGAAAACCGAGAGGTCCATATCCACGCTGCCCTGGAGAAGGTTTGGCAGCGAGAGTATCAGTCCCAGGAAACTTGAAAGACCGCTCAGAAGCGATATACAGCTAAGGCTGACTATCTTGCCTATGGCTATATAGGAGCGCTTTACCGGGGTGACAAGCATTGTTGCAAAAGTGCCCCTCTCTTTTTCGCCCGCAATTGATTCCGGCGCAACCGCCATACAGCCGCTGAACATCATTACAAGTAAAACCATAGGCACTATTGCGCTTAAAATGTAGCTTGCGGCATTGCCGCTTACGGCGAGGTCGTATATTACATCAGAATCTGAATTGACGTTGAATACATTTGAAATCTGATTTTCATACATCTGAAGAATGCCCGTAACCAGCGAATACGCCATTGACGAGTTACTTTCGGCAGAGTTGTAGTAGATATCCACATTGGGGGCGCGGTAGTCCGCTTCGTTGCGGTCGGCTATAATATCGTCGAAATTTTCAGGAAAGACGACATACAAATCAAGAGCTCCGTCTTGAATTCTGTCGAGATAGTAGTCATCGTCCTCGACGGCCGTACCAATCTCCAGCCCTTCAGCAACCGCAAAATATGGCGCTACGGAGGACGGCATATTTTTAACTACGGCAGAGGATTTTCCGTCGCCCCCGATAAGTCCGCCCATGACAGAGCCCATTATGGTATATACCACATAAATCAGCAGTCCGGGCATTATTATCGTGGTGAGGAGCATGCGCCTGTCCATAAAAAATCTAGCAAACTCTTTTTTTATGATAGCTATAATGCCGCTCATACCGCACCTCCCGTCTGGCGTGCGTAAATATCAAAGAACACATCCTCGAGGTCGCGCCCCTTTACAAGCGCGGAAACGGTATCAAGCGCAACCAGCCTGCCGCCTATTATTATACCTACCCTGTCGCAAATCTTTTCCACAAGACTGAATATGTGGGTAGATAAAATTATGGTCTTGCCCTGCGCTTTCAGTTCAAGCAAAAAGTCAGTCACCGTTTTTGCGGTGAGCACGTCAAGCCCGTTGGTAGGCTCGTCAAAAATTATAAAGTCGGGGTCATTGACAACTGATATGACAAGTGAAATCTTCTGTTTCATACCCGTTGAAAGATTGGCAAGCTTTACTTCGGCAAATCTGTCTATGCCGAACCGCGAAAAGAGCTCCCTGCGGCGAGCGTTGCGGACGGGTTCGCTTATGCCATACAGCTCGCTGAAAAAATTGAACAGATAGTTAGGCGTAAAAAAATCTTCGAGCTTGAGCTCGCCAGTAAGAAAACCTATGCGCGAACGGACGGCGTCGGGCTGTTTTACAATGCTGAACCCCTCTATCTGTGCGTCGCCAGCGTCCGGCGATATGAGCGTTGCAAGCATCCGCAATGTAGTAGTTTTGCCTGCACCGTTAGGTCCGAGCAGACCGAAAATCTCGCCCCTGTATGCCGTGAATGAAAGGTCGTCTACGGCCGTTATCACCTTTTTATCGGTGCGCTCCAGCCGCTGCTGCTTGTAGGAGAGCTTAAATCGCTTGGTAAGCCCCTCCACCTTTAAAATTTCTTCCATAATAACTCCGATGCGCCGCTGTCTTTTTCTGGCGCACTTATATTTCAGATTATACCATACCCGATGCATTTAAATCAACCAAATTGAACAATGAAGCGGCGTGAAGATTGCTCACCCCCATTTTTGCATACAAATACGGGCAACTATCTTGCTTAAATCTGTTATATAAAAAAAACAAACCGTTGCGGAATAAACTTGTAAAAGACGTGCGGGCGCGCAGAATTGCGCGCCCGCACGTAAGCTAATAAATAAAGACCTTAGCTTAGCCAGGTTACAGAACACCAAGCATTTTTAGAACCACGCAGAGGATGGCAAGGAGAATAAGGTAAATTATGAACGGAGTGTACCTTGCCGAAGATATGCTTTTCAGCATCAGCTTTATTGCGGCAAAACCCGCCAGGGCGGAGGCAAACACGCTGATTGCCACGCAGAAGCCGAAGCTTGCTCCCGCATACATAAAAATATCGGAGAGTTCTCCACCGACAATGCCCTTTATAAGCGTTACGGCAAAGCCGCCCGCTATGACGGGAATGCTCATAAGAAAGGAGAAGTCGGCAACCTCCTCTCTGTCAGCCCCAGATATTATGCCTGCGGCAACCGTTGCGCCGCTGCGTGATATACCAGGTATTACGGCTACCGCCTGCATAACACCCATAAACAGCGCATTTTTAGCTTTGAGCGGAAGAGTGTTTGCTGTGCGCTTTGCCCTCACCTGCGCCGCGGCGAGAAGTACGGCTGTAAGAGCAAAACCCGCCGCAAGGTATGCGCCGCCGAAAAGGTAGCGCTCGACTAAATCGCCGAGCAGAAACCCGACGAGTGCGGCGGGAATGCTTGCAAAAATAAGCCAGAGAAGTTTTTTATACGGCCGTCTGAACAGCCCAAGAACCTGCCTGCGGAAACATACGAGAACGGCAAAAAGCGTGCCCAGATGCAAAAACAGGTCAAACAGCATATCCGCGCCCTGCAAATCTATGTTGAATACCCGCTGGACAAGAACGAGATGCCCGCTCGAGGATATGGGCAGGAATTCGGTCAGTCCCTGCACCAGACCGAGTATCAGCGCCTGAAAAAAAGTCATTTTACACCGCAAAACTGAAATTTTACATTTTAATATATGCGGATGTGTACAACCTTATTCGCGGCGCCTTTACAAATTAATGTATGCAACCTGCCATTATCACGACATAAATTTGGCCTTTAGTGCGGCCGTAAAAAATATAGTGGTTTTAAATAATGAAATACACCTTTTTGCAGCACAAAAATTACGACATAAAAAAAGCCGTGATAAACACGGCTTTTTGTTTGTACTGTTATTATGCAGTTGTTGTATTACCGCTTGTTGTGCCGCCGGTCGTCGTCGAGCCGGTATTTGCGGTCGTTGTAAGGCTTGTAAGGTCGCTGAACCTGCTCTCGTATACGGTAACAACCACGTCGTTATCGAATATATCGAGAAGGTCAAGCTGAAGCCTTGAAGATGCGTTCTCGAGGTCGGAATTCTTTATAGCTTCATAGAACTCATACTCGAAAGTGCCCTCAGTTTTGATGTTTGCGCTCCATGCAGGAGTGTATGTTTCAGAATCGGGATTGAATACGTTGGTAACGTATATGAGATGCCAGCCGTAGTCGCCTGCGCAGACAGCAAACGCACCTGCATTGCCGCCGTTGTTGTTTATGGCGTACTGTGCAGCATACTCAAATTCCTTTATATAGTCGGTCGAGTAAGCGCTTATGCTGTAACCGATATAGTTGGAAAGTATGCCTGTATCGGTGGTATATGCATACTGAAGCTCGTTTACGGCGCTCATAACCTTGTAGTAATCGGAGTTCTCGTCAAGAAGACAAGCCGTAGTGAAATCGGCGAGGTCAACCGTGCCGTAGGCATATACAAACTTGGAATAATCAATTTCAGATTTTTCGTCTGCGGGGTCGGTGTTAAATATATCGGTGAGGTAATAGTCGGGGTTGCCCTTGCTCGTATCGGAAACGTTTATCGTTTCGCCGTCAGCCCAGTAGCTCCAGGTTACGTTGCTGCCGTTCTCCGTTCCGAGCGTGAAATCTATATAGCCGATAAACTCATCGAGCATCTCGTCTATGTCGAGGCTGTTGGGAATGAGCGTATAGCTGTCGTCACCGTTCTTTACGGCCGTACCGTTATAGCTGTACAGTCCGGGGTATTTTTCAAGGTTTTCATACCTCTTGTTTCCAAGCATGTTGTCCTTGAAGAAGAGAACTTTGCGGCTGTCGTCGCCTGCATTGTAATATGTTTTTCCGTCTGCAGTTGCGGCAGCGCCTGCTGTAAATCCGTTATCGTTGGCGTTGAAGCTGTAATCCACACCGCCGTTGAACCATGCGGAGCGCTGGTCGGTGGTCGTTATTTCGCCGAGCAGCTTATTGCGCATCTCGTAATATTCGTTCTGGGTTATTACGTTGTTGTTGAGAAGCGACGTAAGGCTGGTAAGAAGATTGCTCTGAGATGTGCTGAAGGGAAGCAGTATATTATATACATAGCCGAAGCTGCGACCGTTATCGGTGTTGGGCGTATAGAGTATGAAGGACGTATCAGAAAGGCTGCTGAGCGAGGATTCGTAGCTTGAAACAGAGCCGTTATAGTCGGCCTTCTGCTGTCCGAGAAGTTCCTCGTACCTGTCTTCAACGTAGTCTATGCTGTTCTCCTCTATATCCTTTTCAAGCTCAAGCTCGTAGAGGTTGTAGTAGTTAAGAAGAAGTTGCTGACGAAGGAGGCTTAAATACTGACCCTGAACATAGTCAAGATTCCATATATCGGAGATGTCGTCATCGTCTGTTATAAGATAGTTGGCGTCCAGCCTCTGAATAAACCTGTTGTATGCCTGGCGGCGCTTCCACGAAGTTGTGCCTTCAAGCTTGTCTTCCTGGTATATGCCGCTGAGCGGAAGAGTATAATCGCTGTAACCGGTATATACGTTATAGTCGAGCGTACCGTCCTCTTTGAGGGGATAGAAGTTCTCTACCTCTGTATCCACTCCCTCGGGAAGGGTAGCGTCTGAGGTATCTTCGGTGGTATCAGTCTCAAGGATTAACTCCTCGTAGCTGTCTATGGCCGAATTGAGAGAGGCCTTGAGCGAGTACTCGGCAAGCAGGTTGTAGTCGACGTCCTTGTCGCCGGTATAGTCGTCTACCGTAGCCTGGTAATCAAGCATTGCGGCATACTTTTCAATGTCGGTCTTGCTTTCGTCATTGAACCAGCTTACTGCCGCAGAAGCTGAAGTGAGGCCGTCGTAGCCGTCCTCCACCATATCCTGAAGAGTGGCAAGCGTTGCATACTGAATGAGTATCTCGTTGTTTACGAGAGTATTTGCAAGCGTTTCGAACGCCTCGCCGTAGGTGCTGCCGCCTGAAACGAGCGACGAACCCGCATTGAGGAAATATGCCACAAGCTGGCGCTTGATAATTTCAGTGCCGCCGGATATTGCCCCGGTGTATTCCTTGAGGTCTTCGTCGAGCTTTTCAGAATTGGATATGTCTATCTCAGCGATGACCTGATTCATATCGGACTGAGCATTGGCCGTTACAAGCGAGCAGCCCGCAAAGGTAACCGTTCCCGCAACAATTCCGGCCGTGAGTATTGATAAAATCCTGAACTTCTTTTTCATGTACGTTTTCTCCGCATAAATTTATGCTTGAACTGACTGGCATTTGCGCACCATACGCAAACACATTTAACATTATATAATAATTTGAGCGGTATAGCAAATCATTTTTCTTAAAATTAAGTGAAACTTGCCGCAAATTTTAAAAATTTTGTTAAATAGAGCATTGTTCTTGACGGCGTAGAGGCAAGATTGAAGTTAATTCTGGGCGAGCCCGTCATAGAGACGTGTATTCCGCCCGCAAATTTATCCATTGCGGCCGAAAGTTTTTTGTTGTTGAGCGAGGCGAGCGAGGAGAATTCAAGGTATGCCTCCTTTGAGCTTACGCCTATCTTGCTCACGTCAAACTTAGCAGCGTAGGCCTTCATAACGGCGATTATGAGCAGGTTAAGCACCTCGTCCGGCATATTGCCGTAGTTCTCCTCTATCGAGAGGCAGACGCGCTTGTAGTCTTCCACGGTGCGTATTTCGGCTATCTGTTTGTAGCAGTCCATTCTGCCCGCAGGCGATTCTATATAGTTTTCCGGTATATATGCCGTGGCCTTTATATCCAGCTCGGCAGGCGTGAGCTTTTCTCCCGACAGCTCCTCTTTGAGCATTTTGGAGTACAGCTCGTAGCCCACTTTGTCCATATGACCGTGCTGTTCCGCGCCAAGCACGTTGCCCGCTCCCCTTATTTCAAGGTCGCGCATTGCTATTTTAAAGCCCGAACCGAGTTCGGTAAACTGCATTATGGCTTTTAGGCGCGCGGCTGCGTCCGACGTCATTACCTTTTCGGGCTTGAAAGTGAAGTACGCCTGGGCGAGGCGGTTGCTCCTGCCCACCCTTCCGCGCAACTGATAGAGCTGGGATATTCCCAGTCTGTCGGCATCAATGACTATTATGGTGTTGGCGTTGGGGAGGTCTATTCCGTTTTCTATTATGGTAGTCGTCACAAGGATATTCTTTTCGCCCTTGTAAAAGGCCATCATATTGCCTTCAAGAAGGTCTTTATCCATTCTGCCGTGCGCATAGCATACCCTGCCCTCGGGCACTATTTCGGCTATCTTCCCCGCAAAGGAAGATATCGTTTCCACTCTGTTATAGAGTATAAACACCTGTCCTCCGCGCGAAATTTCCCTTACGCACGCATCGCGTATGAGCGTTTCCGTCTCCTCCACCACGTATGTCTGCACGGGCATCCTCTTCTGCGGAGGCGTGTTTATCGTGCTTATGTCCCTTATGCCTGAAAGCGACATATGCAGCGTGCGCGGTATGGGCGTAGCCGTCATTGTAAGGCAGTCTATATCATTTTTTATGTGCTTTATCTTCTCCTTGTGCTCCACGCCGAAGCGCTGCTCCTCGTCGAGGACGAGAAGGCCGAGGTCATAGAATTTCACATCGGAGGAGAGCAGTCTGTGAGTGCCTATTATGAGGTCTATCTGCCCATCCGCAAGCTTTTTAAGCGTCTCCTGCTGCTGTTTGGGCGTTTTGAAACGGTTGAGTTTATCCACGCGCACTCCGAATTCCGCAAAGCGGGCGCAGGCGGTATTGTAGTGCTGTTCAGAAAGTATGGTGCTGGGGCACATTATGGCGGCCTGCTTGCCGCCGAGTATGCAAAGGTATGCCGCGCGCAGCGCTACCTCCGTCTTGCCGTAACCCACGTCGCCGCAGAGCAATCTGTCCATGACTTTGTCCGAGCACATATCGGCCTTGATTTCGGCTATCGAACTGAGCTGGTCGGGCGTCTCTTCATATATGAACGCGTCCTCGAACTCCTCCATCATTGCGGTGTTTTCGGGGAAACGGAAGCCCTTTTTCTTGCTCCTTTCGGCATACAGCTCCTTCAGATCGAACGCCATCTTTTTGATGGACTGGCGCACGCGCTCCTTTATCTTTTCAAAGTCCGCGCCGCCTATCTTGGAGAGCTGAGGGTTATCCTGGCCGACGTACTTTGAAAGTATATCCATCTGCTCTACGGGAACATAGAGCACGTCGCCGCCCTTATATTCTATGGATATATATTCCTTTATTCCGTCAGTCGTCTCAATCTTCTGCGTGCCTGTTATTTTGCCTATGCCGTGCTTTTCATGTACGGCGTACTGGCCGATTTCGGGCGCGGTGAACATATCGCCGCGCCTGCGGCGTATGCGGCGGGTGACCGCCGACTTTGTGTAGAGGTCGCCGCTACCCAAAATTACAAGCTTATCTTCGTGCAGAATGAGGCCGTGTGCAAACTCTTCTGAACATACCGCCACTCCCCTGAGCGCGGTAAGCGTATCTGGAAGAGGATTGACGGGCAGACCTTCGTCTATAAAAGACTGCGTAAGCTTTTCTGTGCGCGCGGCAGAACCTGTGAACACCAGCACCCTGTACCCGCCCTTAAGCCAGTTGCGGACGTCGGTCATAAGGTCGGAAAACACATTGAGATATGAGGGCGAAGGCGTTGAATGCAGCGTGTAAGTCTTTAACGGCTGAAAGAAGAAAGTGCTGCCGAAAAACGTCTGCAGACTGACGCCCTTAAAGGCCGAAAGAATGGCAAAAAACTTATCTTCGGGAATAATCTGTTCGAGCGAAAAATCAAACACTTCGCCGCCTGCCTTAAGCTCTTTGAAGCGGTTTTCGTGTTCGGAGTAGAGCCCCTCCATTCTGTCATGTATCAGCTTACACTCGTCGAAATATATGACTGTATCGGGCGAGAGCGCGTCGAACACAGTCATTGTGGATTCGAGCACGGGCATGAGGTATGAAGCGCCCGCAAAGGGCGTACCGCCCTCCGCACGGGCGATTATGTCGTCTGCAATGGTGCGCGCCCTGCCGAAGGCCTTTATGTCGGCAAATTTTTTGAGCCCTAAAGAGAGCGCGGCCTTTACTGCGGGCAATTCCGACTGACTGAGCAGCACCTCCGCCGCACAGATTATCTTTACTGAAGAAACTTCTTTGAGCCGTTCACCCGAAAGCACATCGTACGGGCGTATTTTTTCTACCGTATCGCCGAAAAAATCAATACGGACGGGATTATCGAGATTTATGGGGAAAATATCTATTATATCGCCGCGTACGGCAAAGCTGCCCTTTGCCTCCACCTCGTATTCGCGCGTATAGCCCATCGCGACGAGCTTTGAAGGAAACGAAGAATAGTCGTAATCGCTGCCAACGTTCAGCACGAGCGAGGGATGGTTTGCAGGGAAGAGCTGCATTGCGGCCTCTATGTCGCACACTGCCACCCTTGCGCCGCCGTAAATTTTATCCGCCGCAGTCAGCCTTGCAAAAAGCGCATCGCGCGAGACGGCCTCTTTGTATAAAAGCACGTCGTCTTTGGCGGTGAGCAGCACAGCCTGCTCGCCCGTGAGCGTGGTAAGCGCCTCTGCCGCCTTGTGCGCAGACACGGCGTCCGCAGTAATGTATAACAATCTGCCGCGGTTCAAGGCGGCGGCAATGTATTTGTGCGGTTCAGGCACGCCGAAAACCGCCGTCGGTACGCCGAGGCGGATATCATTGCCGAGGGAGACATACTCTCCCCCTAAATTTTCATAGCTGAAAAAATTATTTTTCAAAACAACACTACCAAAAAGCGCAGACGCGCCAGATATCAGCCGTTAAACTTAGTCATAACCTCTTCGCAGGGGACGCCCTTTGCAAGCTCTATGGCAGCTTCGGCCGCCCTGCCGCAGGCGGATATGAACAGCTCGTAATCTTCGCGGCGCACTTCGGAAAGTACATAGTTTATTATGGGGATATTAACCTCGCTGTCGCGAATTCCTATGCGTATGCGCGCAAAATCCTGCGTACCTGTTTCGGCTATCACGGAGCGCATTCCGTTGTGAGTGCCCGCGCTGCCCGAGGGACGTATCCTTATTTTACCCTTGGGAATATCGTAGTCGTCATATATGACCACGAGTTGTGCAGGCGTTGCCTTATAAGTTGCAAGCAGCTGCTTTACCGCCACCCCGCTTAAATTCATATATGTGAGCGGGCGCGCTATTATGACCTTTTCGCCGCCGATAAATGCCTCGGCGATATATGAAGAACACTGCTTTTTTTTGAACTTTACACCCAGCTTTTCGGCAACGTCCGCCGCTGCGTTGAAGCCCATATTGTGGAAAGTTCTGGCATACTTTTCTTCAGGGTTGCCAAGCCCGACTATAATATACATAAACTGCACCAAACGGTTTTAAGCTGACTTTGCGCGCATTCACTTGTGCGCGCCGCTTATTTAAAACGCCACAGCAGAACTGTGGCGTAAAATTCTTTTTTAACTGCCTGACAGGATAAATCAGTCGTATATCTTGGACATGGGTTTGTCGAGATATACGTTCTCTATCGCGGAGGCAAAAATCGACGCAGTGGAGATAATTCTGAAAGAAGGAAGCATCTTTTCCTGCGGGATGTTTATTGTATCGAGAATGGCAAGCTCCTGTATGGGGGAGTCGGCAAGCCTTTCGATTGCGGGGCCCGAGAGTACGCCGTGCGAGCAGCAGGCATAAATCTCTTTTGCACCCGCCTCTTTGAGCGCCTTGGCGCCCTGAACAATCGTGCCGGCGGTATCTATCATATCGTCGACCATAAGGCAGTTTTTGCCCTCGACCTCGCCTATGATATTCATTACTTCCATCACATTCGCCTTGGGGCGGCGCTTATCTATTATGGCCATCTTGGCGTCCATGCGGGCCGCAACTTTGCGCGCGCGGGAAACCGAGCCTATATCCGGAGAAACTACGACGAAGTTATCGTCTACCTTGGGTTTGAAATAATTGTAGAGCGTAGGGCCGCCGATAAGGTTATCGAGCGGGATATCGAAAAAGCCCTGTATCTGCATGCAGTGAAGGTCCATTGTAAGCACCCTGTCTGCACCTGCAGAAGTTATAAGGTTTGCAACGAGCTTTGCGGTGATAGGCTCACGCGAGCGCGCCTTTCTGTCCTGTCTTGCGTAGCCGAAGTAGGGAATTACCGCAGTAATTCTGCCTGCGCTTGCGCGCTTTGCTGCATCAATCATGATGAGCAGCTCCATAAGGTTGTTGTTTACGGGACTGCTGGTGGACTGAACGAGAAATACATCCTTGCCCCTGACCGTCTCTTCAAAGCGGACGTAAATTTCGCCGTCGGAAAAGTGCGTTACCTCCATATCACCTAAAGAGGTGTTGAGCTTGGACGCTATGGCCTGAGCAAGCGGCTTGTTTGAATTACCTGAAAAAATCTTAATCTCGTTGCCGTGATTAATCATTGGGGATATGCCTCCGGAATGCTTTTGTATTTTAAACGCCGCGCTTTACCGCGCAAAGTGTTTATTCTGTTTTGGGCGGCAAAAGCCGCACTTAAGTTCATAAAACCAAGCATAAATATTTTATAGTCTGAGCGGCGCATTGTCAACCTAATGGCCGCAACACTACAAAATATTTTTTTACATTTTTTATAGTTTTGTAAACAAAAATTCAGTTCCGCACGGCGTCTGACTTTTTTGTGCGCTCCCGCATTTCGCCGAAAAAGCCGGAAAGTATTGCGGCACACTCATCCTCCATAATTCCGCCCTCGACTTCGGCCGTGTGGTTGAGTACACCAGAGCGGGCAATCACGTCGGTGAGCGAGCGCCCCTTGGCCTCGTATGCGCCGAAGTACACCTTTTTTATTCTGGCGTTGAGAATTGCGCCCATGCACATGGGGCAGGGTTCAAGAGTGACGTAAATTTCACAGTCAGGCAGGCGCCAGCTGCCCATCTTTTTGCACGCCTTTTCTATCGCCTCTATTTCGGCGTGAGCGGTGGCTATCTGCCTTTTTGTACGTCTGTTGTGGCCGCGGCCTATTATTTTGCCGTCGCAGACCACCACTGCGCCTATGGGTACTTCGCCCTCTTCGTATGCCTTTTTTGCGCACTTCAGCGCGCTTGCCATAAACTTATTCTTCATATAATTGAGTAAAATTTTTAAGTGCGCTGAAGCACTTTTTCAGTCTGTTCAGATTTTTTATCGGGTGCGAAAGGCTGTCGCTTCCGCATTCTATTGTATATGCAGGAATTTTAAGGCGGTATATGCACCAGTCCTTATATCCGCCTGCCGAACCAGTTATCTTTTTTACGGTATAACCCGTAGACTTGGCGAGTATGTGCGCGCCGCATTCGTCGCCCCCGCCTTCAAACTCCCAGTAAATCTCCTCGCCCTTTGTATGAAACGAAAAGGTCGCGCAGGGCATAATCTTTAAAGTAAAATCCCTTATGGCCTTGCTCTCCGGCTCGGAAAACGGCGAACCGCCTATGCAGTTCTCACCTCCGCGCACTTTTGTGTTCAGCCGACCCGTACCCCATAGGGCGTCGAAGTTGCAATTCAGATCCACGCCCCTCGCGTTTGCTTTCCACATGGGAGATTTAGTCTGCGAAACTACCGCGCCGTCGGGATTTGAAAGCGGAATAATCCATCCGCCCCACCCGCCGCAAAGGCCGCAGGCAATGTGCTTTAACCCGAGCCTTGCCGTTATCCACTCCCTTCCGTGAATGGCGTATGTGGAAATGAGCTGCCTTCCCGTGAGGCTGCCGCAGTGCATTGCAAAAATCGCCCTGCCGCACAGAGAATAACCTATTACACATTTTTTGCCGCTGTATGAAAGGTAAAACTTTTTTACTTCTTCATATATCACAAAACTAGCTTATTCAGCGCGCCGCAGCTATATTCAGAATGTGTGTATAAGGTAAAAAACAGTTTTATTCAAAGCAGTTTATTCACTATATTATAATATAAGGTTAAATAATAAACAACAGGCAACAGGTCTATTTGTGGTATTCGCTGCCGGAGTTTATCATATAGGCGCGGTATATCTGCTCGCACAGAATTACGCGCATAAGCTGGTGCGGAAACGTCATGTCCGAAAACGAGAGCTTCAGGTGAGCGGCGGCCTTGACCTTGTCGCACAGGCCGCAGGACGAACCTATGATAAATGTGACCTCGCTGCCTCTGTCTGAAAGTTTTTTCATTTCGGCAGCAAGTCCCTCGCTGGACATCTTTTTGCCCTCTATGCAGAGCGCGATTATAAAACCCTTTGCGGCATGAAGAATGCTCTCGCCCTCCTCATCAAGCGACCTGCCCTCGGCAATCTCGCGTACGGTAAAAGTTACAAACCGTGAAAGGCGTTTTGCATACTCGGCCACCGCGTCGCGGTAGAAGGCCTCCTTTATCTTGCCGACGCAAACAATATTTACCTTCTGCATCAGGCGAACAACCCCGCTATCCAGATTATGACAAGCGCGGCTATGCCGAGCGCCGCTGTTACAAAAAATTTAGATACGCCGCCCTTCTGAGGCTTTTCGGGCGACCAGCCGACAATGAGCATTGTAAGCGACGCGGCAAATGACAGTGCGGAGAGCACGGTGACCAATATCGCCGCCCAGAGCGGAGCCCAGTCGAAGATAGTACCGGAAGTATCCAGCCCGCATGCCTGCAACACAATTATTACGGCATTGTTGATAAAGTGCGCAATTACCGAGGGAATGAGCGAGCGCGAACGGATGGCAAGCAATGCAAAGGCGCAGCCGCATACAAACTGGTAAAAGGTCTGGAGGGCGCTTGCGTGAAAGAGCGCAAAGCACATTCCGCACAGAAAAACAGCGTTTAAACCGCCCGCCTGCTCTCTGATGTTGCCGAGCACGACGCCGCGGAAGAGAGTTTCTTCAAACAGCGCAGGTATGACGGCAATTACAAGGAGCGCAAGCGCAACCCCTCCGCCGCCAAGCGGAGGAAAGTAATTTACAGTACTTTCGTAGCCCAGCCGTTCAAGCAGAAGCGAAAAGCCGACGTTGATCCAGCTTGCAGAAAAGAGCAGGCCGAACGTTAAAAGCACGGCTGCGGCACACCACTTTGCGCACAATTTTTTAGGCATTCTGAGCGGTACAAGAGTACGGAAAGAGGCCTTCTGCACCTTTAAAACGAGGGTGATGCCAATGGCTATTGCAACAGGTGCAACGAGATAATTTATGTAGATGTAGACAGCGTCGTCTGCGGCGAGCCCTGCGGCCGTGCATACGAGCGAACAGATAAGGCTTAAAAAGACGTAAAAGACGACCACCGCGCTGAACGCCATGCCGCCAGTTGCGCTGCCAATACCGCCTTTAAAATTTTCCATACTCAGATTATACCCTAAAAGCGCGTTTAAGTAAAATAATTGATTTACTTTTATTGCAAAATATATTAAAATAGTTCAGAAATCACTCAGGACAAGGTTTTATGAGAAATTTAGACACAACAGTTATCGAGGATGCGGTTTACCGCGCGGCGCTCAAAGCGGGCGTAGACCTTACCTCCTCCTGCAGGCATGCGCTTGAAGAGGCCTGTACGGCCGAGTACGAAGGCGCGGCAAAGTTTGCGCTTGAAAAACTTATAGAAAACAGTGAAGTTGCAGCGCGTATGGGAATGCCCGTCTGCCAGGACACGGGCGCGGCGGTAGTTATCCTTGAAATAGGAAACGAGGTGTGCCTGAGCGGCAAACCGCTGTACGACGCAGTAAACGACGGCGTAAGGCGTGCGTATAAGGACGGCTATTTCAGAAAGTCGGTATGCGACCCAATAACGCGCGAGAACACGGGCGACAACACCCCCGCGTTCATACATACAGAATTTATCAGCGGCGACCGTATAAAAATGACGTTTATGCCCAAGGGCTTCGGGAGCGAAAACATGAGCGCGCTATATATGCTCAAGCCCGCGCAGGGCGTTGAGGGCATAATAGACGCCATAATCGGCACAGTCAGAAAAGCAGGTTCGCGCCCCTGCCCTCCCGTTTATGTAGGCGTGGGAATAGGCGGAACTTTCGACAGCTGCGCCTACCTTGCAAAAAAAGCGCTCACACGCGATATAGGCACGCACAACCAGAGAAGTGATATTGCCGAAATCGAAAAAGAGGCGCTGAGGCGGATAAACGAGCTCGGCATAGGTTGCCAGGGCTTCCACGGCAAAACTTCAGCCATAGGTGTGAGCTGCGAATGGGCGCCCACGCACATTGCAGGCCTGCCCGTTGCCGTAAACATACAGTGCCACTGCGTGCGCTGCGTAAAGGAGAGCTTATGAAAGAACTTACTCTACCCCTTTCCAAAGAGCAGGTCAAAGACCTGCACGCAGGCGACAGCGTGAACATAACGGGCGTAATACTCACCGCGCGCGACTGCGCGCACAAGCGCATAATGCAATACATAAAAGAGGGCAGGCCCCTGCCCTTTGCACTTGAAAACGCAATAATTTATTATGCAGGCCCCTGCCCTGCAAAGCCCGATATGGCTTCGGGCAGCTGCGGCCCCACTACCTCTGCAAGAATGGACAGCTTTGCCCCCGCACTCCTCGATTTGGGACTTGGCGGAATGATAGGTAAGGGCGAAATGTGCAATGAGGTTGCCGAGGCATTAAAACGCAACACAGCCATATATTTTGCAGCCATCGGCGGTGCGGGTGCGCTCTACGGCAATGCCATCAAAAAGAGCGAGTGCATAGCCTTCCCCGACCTTCTTTCCGAAGCCGTCTACCGCCTTGAAGTGCAGAACTTCCCCGCGGTGGTTGCCATGGATTGCCACGGCGGGAACATATACAGATAATTTTTTCGGCACGGCGCGACGACCGCTAAAAATGTTTGACAAAACGGCTGTGCGGCAATATAATTTTATTAGTAGCAAGCGCGCGAAAAGCGCATTTTTAACGGCGTTGACCGGGACAGACGCACCCAACGCTCCCTTTAAAGAGAGAGGAATCCGCAAACGGCTGAAAGGTTCCTTATGGGGAAGGATGCGGTATTCACCCGCGAGCCGGACGGGCGAAATTTTTTAAAGTAGTCCGCCCCGCACGTTCTGCGTAAAAGAACTGTATGAAGGCGGCATTATGCCGTAAATTCAGGTGGTACAGCGGTACTGTAATTTATCGCCCTGAGCTTAAAGCTCGGGGCTTTTTTAATATTTTTTTGCAGGAGAAAGATTTATGCAGGAAAACAATATGCACGAAATCGACGACATCAAAGCGGCGATAGAGCAGGCCGTGAAGGACATTCAGTCGAGCGCTACCCTGCGCGAGATTAAGATGAAATTCCTTGGCAAGGGCGGCAATATTCCCTCCCTTATGAAAAAGCTTAAAGAAGTTCCGCCCGAACAGCGCCCCGAACTGGGTAAAATTATAAACGCCCTGCGCGAATGGGCCGACGCCCGCTTCAACGAGGTGGAAAAATTTGTTAAAGAACGCGAGATGGGCGCGCGCTACGAGAGCGAAAAAATTGACATCACCCTGCCCGGGAAGATGCGCAAAAAGGGCGCATACCACCCCGACACGCTTATAATAGACGAGCTCGTCTCTGTATTTGCAGGCATGGGCTTTGAGATTTTTGAAGGTCCTGAAATAGAGACCGATTACTATAACTTCACCGCCCTCAACACGCCCAAGGACCACCCCGCGCGAGATATGCAGGACACGTTCTACCTCGGCCCCGATATGCTTCTGCGCACGCAGACTTCGGCAGGTCAGATAAGGGTTATGGAGAACAAAAAGCCGCCCATAAAGGTGCTTTCGCCCGGCAAGGTGTACCGCTTTGACGACGACGCCACCCATTCGCCGATGTTTTCGCAGATGGAAGGGCTTGTTGTCGACAAGGGAATAACTCTGTGCGACCTTAAGGGCATGCTCAGCGAATTTGCAAGAAAGGTGTTCGGCGAGGGCGTCAAAACAAGGCTTCGCCCCTCCTACTTCCCCTTCACCGAGCCCTCCGTAGAAGTGGACGTAAGCTGCTTCGAGTGCGGCGGAAAGGGTTGCAGGCTGTGCAAGGGCACGGGCTGGATAGAAGTCCTCGGCGCAGGCATGGTCAACAGAGCCGTGCTTGAAAACTGCGGCATCGACCCCGACGAATACACGGGATTTGCATTCGGCATGGGCATAGAGCGCATTGCAATGCTCAAATACGGCATAAACAATATGAAACTGCTGTTTGAAGGCGACGTACGCTTCCTGAAGCAGTTCAAGGCATAAGGAGGCAACGAATGAAAGCACCTTTAAGTTGGCTTAAAGATTATGTGGATATAGACGTAAGTGCGCAGGAACTTCAGGCAAAGCTCTTTTCCTGCGGATTTGAAGTTGAAGAACTTATAGAAGTTGGCAAGGACATCAGCGGCGTGTATGTGGGCGAAGTTATCGAATGCGAGCCCATAGAGGGTACTCACCTGCACGTATGCAAGGTAGACTGCGGCGAAAAGGGCGTGTTCCAGATATGCTGCGGCGCAGACAATGTTGAAAAGGGCATAAAAGCGCCCGTTGCGCTTGAGGGCGCAACCGTATACGCCACCGCAAAGGACCACGTGACCATAGAGGGCGTGACCACAATCAAAAAGGGTAAGCTGCGCGGCGTGGAATCCTACGGAATGCTCTGCTCGGGTGCAGAACTGGGCGTGAACGGCGATATGTTCGACGGCGGCGATTACAACGGACTTCTCCTCCTCCCCAAAGGCTGCAAGAACGGCGAGGATGTAAAGCCGCTGCTCGGCCTGGACGACTACATCTTCGATATAGGCGTAACAGCCAACCGCCCCGATTGTCAGAGCATACTCGGCATCGCGCGCGAGGTTGCGGCCGTACTCAAAAAGCCGCTCAAAGAGCCTGCACTCGACTACACCGAGGTAAAGGAGCAAAAGCGACGCGTCAAAGTTACTGTACTCGCCCCCGAACTCTGCCCCAGATATATAGCGCACTATGTAAAGGACATAAAGATTGCCCCCTCACCCCTCTGGATGAGGCGCAGGCTGGCTCTGTGCGGCCTCCGCTCCATTTCAAACGTCGTAGATATAACAAACTTTGTTCTGCTCGAGATGGGGCAGCCCATGCACGCATTCGACCTTGACACCATAGAGGGCAGCGAAATTGTTGTGCGCAGAGCATACGACGGCGAAAAGATTGTAACGCTCGACGAAAAGGAGTTCACCTTAAATCACGAAAACCTTGTGATATGCGACGGCAGCAAGCCTGCCGCTCTTGCAGGCATTATGGGCGGACTGAACACCGAAATAAAGGACACCACAAAGGAAGTACTCTTTGAGGCGGCAAAATTTGCCCGCGACAGCGTAAGAAAAACCTCGCGCGCGCTCGGACAGCACTCGGACTCCTCCGCTATATTTGAAAAGGGTACAAACGAATACACCACCGAACGCGCAATGAAGCGCGCCCTCCACCTTATAGAAAAACTCGGATGCGGCACGGTAACGAATAAGTGCGCAGATGTCAAGACGCCCTATTCTGACACCTCTGTCAAAAAAATGACGGTAAGCCCCGAAAAGATTAACGCACTTCTGGGCATAGAAGTGCCTGAGGAAGTTATGGTGGATATTCTCCGCTCGCTCAACTTCGGCGTAGAAAAATCCGGCAAAGAGCTGGCGCTCACCCTTCCCCCCTACCGTGACGACATATTTGCCTACCCCGACATAGCCGAAGAAATTATAAGAATGTACGGCTATGACCACATAAAGGATACATTTATGCCCACCGCAAAGATTACCAACGGCGGTTACAGCGAGGAACAGCGCGCAAGGGACAGGCTCAAGGAACTTTTAGTGAATGAAGGACTTTACGAAGTTTCAAACTACTCCTTCTATTCTGAAAAAGACCTCGATATGCTCAGGATACCTCAGGACGCACCCGAAAGAAAGTTTATAAAAGTACTCAACCCCATAAGCGAAGAGCTTTCGGTTATGCGCACATTCCTTGCGCCCTCAATGGTAAACGTTATGCTGCGCAACTTAAAGCGCGGCAACTACGAGGGCGGCGCGTTCGAAATTGCCAAAGTTTATCTGCCTGAAAAGCTGCCGCTCGACAAACTGCCCGAAGAAAAGATGCACATCTGCATAGGCATGTGGGGCAGCGCAAACTTCTTCGATATAAAGGGCGTGACGGAGAGCATTGCCGAAAGTCTGAACACAAAGTTTGAGTATGTAAGAGGCACACGCCCCTACCTTCACCCCGGAATTACCGCGGAAATACTGTGCGACGGCGAAACCGTGGGCGTGGTTGGTTCGGTCGACCCCGCAGTACTTGAAAGCATTGCAGCCGAAAGGCCTATGGTGCTTGCCGAGCTTGACTATGAACTGCTCAAAAAACACGCAAAGCCATTCAAGTATGTTCCCATGCCCAAGTTCCCCGAAGTACAGCGCGACCTTGCGCTGATTGCGGCGGCGGACGTCACCTGCGGACAGATAGAAAAGGAAATCTGCGCAGCTTGTAAGTACGTGAGCGATGTAAAGCTTTTCGATTTGTATATAGGCAGTCAGGTAGGCGAAGGCAAAAAGAGTATGGCATACAGCCTTACCTTTACGCCCAGGGACGAGGCATTTACGGGCGAAAAAATAGACGGATTTGTCAAAAAAATACTCTCTAACCTGCGCTTCAAACTCGGCGTGGAGCTGAGGTAACAAGCCATGCACAACATTGTCCTCATAGGCATGCCCGCCTCAGGCAAGAGCACGGCGGGCGTGCTGATAGCTAAGAGAGCGGGCTACGGCTTTATAGATTCCGACCTGCTCATCCAGAAGAGCCAGGGGAAGCTTTTGTGCGATATCCTTGCAGAGAAGGGCGCTGAGGGCTTTATAGCCGTTGAAGAGCGCGTAAACTGCATTATAGAGGCCGAAAATTGCGTTATCGCCACGGGCGGCAGCGTTATTTACGGCGACAAGGCAATGGCGCACCTCAAGAGCATAGGCACGGTCGTCTATCTTAGGATAGCACTTGAAGAGCTTGAAAAGAGGCTTGCAGGGCAGGATATATTCGCGCGCGGAGTTGTAATGCGCAAAAAGAGCGAAACGCTTGCCCAGCTGTATGACGAGCGCGTACCCCTCTATGAAAAGTATGCCGATATAACCATAGATTGCAGCGGACTGACCATTGAACAGACCGTTTGCACCGTCATATCCTCACTGAAGGCTGACGGAAGGTTATAATTGGCGTTAAAATGCAAACTCTGCGTTTTGCTGAATAGCAGCTTGGCGCAGATATCTATTATAGTAAACCATCAAAAACAATCAGAATTTTACAGATAAACGCGCGTGCGCCCAAAAGGCGCACGCGCATTTATAAATAATCAGATTGCTTTGTTTATAAGCAAATTAATGCAGGCGGACTAAATCAATATCTGTAAAAGCAAAAAACCGCCCTGCGGCGGTTTTTAAGTGTAATTTAAAATTACTTGTTGAGTTCGTCTTTAAGACCCTTGCCGGGCTTGAACGAAGGAACTTTGCTTGCGCTGATGGTTATCTTTTCGCCGGTAGCGGGATTGACACCCTGCCTTTCACCGCGCTCTTTAGCTTCGAATGTACCGAAACCTACGAGCTGAAGCTTATCTCCGGATGCGATAACTTCCTTTACGCCTGCGATAAACGCGTCAAGGAACTTCTCTGCATCAGCTTTTTTAAGATCTGCATCAGCAGCCAGCTTAGCAACAAATTCGCTTTTGTTCATACACTTTCCTCCTATGAACATAAATTAAAACTGTTATTATTATATCATACCGATAAAAATATAGCAACTATATTAACACAAATTGATATTTTATGTAGATAACTTAAAAAACAGCTGAAATTGAGCTGTTTTTGGCCAAACAAACCATAAAATGCACTGTTACGACGATAAAAATAATCCACAAAGGCAAAGGGTGCGGAAAAAATTCCGCACCCTTTTTTATGGCCACTTGGTTTGTGCGCGATATTTTTATGGCACTCTACCATAAAAACTCACGCACGGATTTGAATTTTTTTTAAGCCTGCTTCTTTTTTGCAGTGAAGAATGCTGCAACTATGCCCACCAGTGCGGCAACGCCGAAAAGTACGAAGCCTGCAATGGCTGAATGAGCAGAGGCAAGATTTTCAGGAGTCTGTATGGTTGCAAGAATTTCTTCGTTGGAGAAGTAAATATATGCAAGACCCTCTACTCTTGACGATATGAAGGTGAACATTCCTATGAACAGGAGAAGCGGAACAAGTATTCTCAACGCGTCGAGAACGATGCCGTAAACTTTGCCCACAAGGCCTTCAAATGCGAACTGCGACATAACCAGCGCAACCAGAATTACCACGAGGGCGATAATTCCGCAGGTTACTACGGAGGAAACTGTGCTGCCGTTGAAATATCCGGCACCCCCTACGTTCACGCCGTATACAATGAGCGCAACAACTGCAAGCAGCAAAGTCAGAATGCTGACCCAGGTTGCTATGGACTGCTTTTTAATAAAATTCAACATATCAGTTTTCCTCCTTCTTCTTGTTCATAAAGGAAGATACGATCCAGAGACCTGCTGCGCCTGCACTGAGTACAGCCGAAACAGCTATTACAGCAATAAGGCTGGCCTCCCACCAAGGCGTAACGCGTATGGTTCTTATGTTGAGAACCTGGCTGTTTGCGAAGGTGTAGAGCTGGTATTTAAGGTTTTCCCTTGCCTGAGCCACAAATTCAGGATCGTTCTTTACGCTGTTAACCGAAAGATAGCCGTAAGTTTTGTCAGCTTCGTCGTGGTTATTGCTTTCGCTGAGATAGCTGTTGTTACCGCCGAATTCAGCCCTCTGAGTAACGGTTGCCATAATCATAGACGCCGCATCAAAGTAAGGTGCGCTTGCAAGGTCGGTAGAAATTACGCCCGTGAAACCCCACTCGCCGCGGAGTATTGTTTTGAGCATTCCTACATGATGTGAAGCGTTTGTTGCGCCTACGCGGTTGAACGCTACCATTACTGCAAGACCGCCTCCTTCGTTGAGGCCGCCTTCAAATCCGCGAAGGTCGGTCTGGCGGAATTTCTGTTCGTTCATGTATACCGCAATACCTGAACGGTTGTGTTCCTGATCGTTGAAACCGATGTGTTTAGGTCCGCATATAAGACCCATATCTGCCGTACCCTTGAGTAAGCCGTAGCCGATACGGTTTGTAAGCATGGGATCTTCAGAGATGTATTCGTAGTTACGTCCGTTGTAAGGAGTTCTGCGGAGCGTAAGGCCCGTGCCCCATACAGCGTATTTCTGGAGCCAGCTAGCGGAATCGCCCTGAAGAACGCCCCACTCATACGCGAGGTCGGGGTTAAAGCTCGAACCCAGGAGCGTCTGCGAGTTAATGTTGAGGTAATATTGTGTATCGGGAATGTTTCCCTTGATGCCGTTAACGCCTTCGTTCTGGCCAACAACGGGGTTGCCTATAGAAAGTTCGTCAGACTGACCGCCGCCGTGTACTATTGCGCCCACAGCTTCGTTGATGGAAAGGCTGTCTACAAGACGGTTCCAGAAATCAAGGCTTATATCAGCACGGATTTCTTCGGTTATGTTCTCGGTATTGAACGCAACGCCAAGATTTGCGCCGTCAACGTTAGGAGCCTCTTCACCGGTATTGGTAATCATATACTGCTGGCCGCGCAGCTCCTTAATCCACTCATCCTTCTTTGCACTCTTATTGATGTCTATATCGGTGTTGATGTTTTCATCGCCGAGTTCGCCGCTCTCAGAGTTGTAATTTACGGGGTAAGTAGCATCCCAATCGCTGCGGGAGAGATAGGTTACGGTGCCGGGAAGCCAATAGTTCAGGTCGGCATTAGCGGCAACGTTGGTTATTGCAGTACCGTTATCGGAGTCGAAGGACTGACTGTCGAGATTGGCAAGATTCCAGGTATAAACCTCGCCGGTAGCCGTTGCGTCCATGCCGTCCGCTGCGGTGTAGCCCTGCTCTGCAAGGAAGTTGTTCACTGCTTCGTGAGCGCCTGCAGCCGCCGTGAAGAGATAGTCGCCGGCATCGAGAATATATGTCTTGGCCTCGGTATAGTCGTAGCTTGCAAGATATTTGGTGGGAACTTCAATCGTTACGTCAACATGGCTGTTTGCGGGCACTTCTGCCTTTTTGGAGTTGAGGAACATAACGGCGGATTTTTCCACTTTGTTATCTACATCGTACTGAGTATAGGGCTGCTGAACATAGAGCTGGGCAAGGAAATAACCATCCTGATCGGAATTATTGTTTATCCTTACGGTAGCGGTTATGTTGCCGTCCTCGCTGAGGTCAACTACTATATTCTGAATTTCCTGAGTATAGTCGAGATAGGAGAGACCGTGGCCGAAAGTATAAACTATTTCTTTGTTATAATCCCAGGCCTGTCCGTCGGTTGAACCCTTAATAGAGGAAGCATTTTTAGCAAGCTTATCGTCTGCAACGCTATCGTAATATCTTGTTTCATAATACTGATAGCCCACATAGATACCCTCTGCCTCTACTATATAGTTTGCAGCATTGTATGAAGAGCCGCCGAAGCCGCTGGACGATGACGCGCCTGAAGAGATGGCATCGTTGGGATAGCGGGGATCTTCGCCCACGGCTGCATCAACTTCGGAAGCATTGGCATATTCGTCGCCGCCGAAGTTCATCATTGCAGGAGCAGACATATGATTTACGGCATAAGTATCGGAAAGAGCGCCCGTGGCGTTGTATTCGCCGGAGAGCACCTGAACGATACCAGTGCACTGATAGTCGTTGATAACGCCCATATAACCTATTGCGTCAACTTCGTGAGAGCCGCCTTCGGCTATATCGTCAATCATCATAGCATTGCCGGTGTTGAGCAGTACGATTACCTGGCTGCAGGTATCCTTTGCTGCATCTATTACCGCAAGCTCGTCTTCCGAAAGTTCAAGGGGATCTTTATCGGTAGTCTGGCCAGCAAAGTTGGTTGTGCCCGCACCGGGTTTATAAGTGTTCGATTCGCCCGCGCCGCGCGCAAATACAACTATACCTACGCGGTCTGCCTTGGTTGCCTGCATCTGCTGACGCCAGTCAGAAGGTATATCTATCCAGTCGTCTGCAGTAAGACCGAGGTCTGCATCGGGTGTAAGAAGAGATTCATCTGTATATCTGTCAGGCGGAACTTCCCTTACCTGATAGTTTGCCAAATCGCCGGGGCTGGTAACATAACCGTTAGTATAGGTTATAGTTGTGTTACCGAACCTGCTTGATACGGTGTAGTTTGCAAGGATATTTGTATATATGTCTTCCATCTGGCTGTTGAGTGTATATCCTGCATTTACAAGAGCATCGTCTAAGTTCACTCTGTCGGCATTGCCGGCTTTAAGGTCGCCCGAAGACTGCATATAGGGCGCCCAGGCAGCCGCACCGAAAAGAGCTACTTCCTTATCTTTGGAAAGAGGAAGCGCGTTATTATCGTTCTTCATAAGAACAAAACCTTCGCGTCCCTGCTTTATGGCATGCGCCTTTGCGGCAGCCATCATTTCTTCAGCGGAATTGTAATTGCTGGTAAAGTAACCTTCCTGCGAATCGTCAACGACGACGCTTTCTGTTCCGAGCACATCATCCACCGAAGATCTCCAAGTGTCCGCAACGCCATATCCCAGACTGCTTACAACGAGCAGAGAAAGGAATGTGGCAGACAAGCCGCGCCAGAGCGGTTTGAATTTTGCAATCATCTTTATCCTCCTCAAAATTTAAAAATAAAAGTTAAAAGATTTTTTTACGGTATTTTTCCCTGTTTTCTTTGTTTCTATGCAGAGAAAATTTTACCGGAAGATTCCCCTGAAAACTTACCCGTGGCCACTGATAAGTTTTAAGAGGGTTTGTTACAGGGGTTACACAAGCCCTGTAAAACGCGGCGGCGCCGCCGCGCCTTGTATTATGCGGAAATCAGTTTTTTACTGTTTACTCAAAGCTCTCTTTCGCTTAAGTATAAACAGATTATTTATGCTGAACTAAGCATAAAGAAACTGTGTTTCCCCTGTTGACAACGCAATTATAACACTGCAAGCACGTAATTTCAAGCAAATCCATTATTTGATTACTATTTATATAACTACGCAAAAAAATCGCTTTAAATAATCAATAAAAATCAAAAGTAATCAAATCAACGCCATTCAATCAAATAAATTATAATTTATATATCAGCGGAATGTTAGCTGATTGCTATAAAAAAACCAGCAGGCCATATCCATTCTTTGAATAAAGTCCACCCAATTTTTGCATTGGAATTAATATTTACTCATAATATGGCCTGCCGGATTAATGCATTTTACATCGCCGCATCAGCAATTTTCAGTATCTTATAAATCAGATGAGCGACTCGTAAAGGGCCTCTATATCCTCCTTGGTAGGGTCCTTGGGGTTGCCGGGACGGCAGGCGTCATCCATTGCAGACTGAGCAAGGAAAGGAATGTCCTCCCTCTTTACTATGTTCTTGAGGTCTGCGGGAATGCCCACATCTTTTGAAAGCTGACGGACTGCGCCTACGGCAGCCTTGCGAGCCTCTTCAAGCGTCATTTCGTCCACGCCCTTAACGCCCATGGCCTTGGCTATGTCGCGGTATTTTTCACCCGTAGCGTCGGCATTGTATTCCATTACCGTGGGCAGAAGTATAGCGTTTGCCACACCGTGAGGAGTATCGTACAGCGCGCCGAGAGGATGTGCCATAGAGTGTACTATGCCGAGGCCGACATTTGAAAAGCCCATGCCTGCTATATACTGGCCGAGGGCCATGCCCTCCCTGCCTTCGGGGGTATTGGCAACTGCGCCGCGAAGCGACTTTGAAATTATTTCTATCGCCTTAAGGTGGAACATATCAGAGAGCGCCCATGCACCCTTTGTGATGTAGCCTTCGATGGCGTGCGTTAAAGCGTCCATGCCTGTTGCCGCCGTAAGACCCTTGGGCATCGTGGCCATCATTTCGGGGTCTACGACTGCAACGACGGGTATATCGTGAGGGTCTACGCATACAAACTTGCGGTTCTTCTCAACGTCGGTTATAACGTAGTTGATTGTAACTTCTGCAGCAGTGCCTGCCGTGGTGGGTACGGCGATTATTGGAACGGAGGGCTTTTTGGTATCTACTGCGCCCTCGAGGCTCCTTACATCCTCGTGCTCGGGATTGGCAATTATTATGCCTATCGCCTTTGCCGTATCCATTGACGAGCCGCCGCCTATGGCGATTATGAAGTCTGCTGCGCTCTTTTTGAACGCCGCAACACCCGTCTTAACATTTTCTATTGTGGGATTGGGTTTTATTTCGCTGTAAAGCTCGTAAGGAATTGCAGCTTTTTCAAGCACGGCGAGGACTTTATCCGTCACCTTGAATTTTACGAGGTCAGGGTCGGAGCATACAAACGCCTTTGTAAGGCCGCGTTTTTTCACTTCGCCGGGAATGGCCTGTATAGCGCCTGCGCCATGGTAACTTGTTTCGTTGAGTATAAACCTGTTCATGAATTTTTCCTCCGATATTTTTTATTTTATATCTGCGTTTATATAATCCGTAGAATTGCTTTTTAATTTGTTCAGCTTTTTTACACGCTTTATTACTTTAAGTTAAGAAAATCTTTGCGATAGTTCTTTACGCCGAAAAGTTCGAGAAGCTTTAACATATCCTCGTCCTTAATGGTGTTCACGCGGGGAAGGTGTGCCGTGAGCATATAAATCTGCGCCGCCTTTTCCACCGTTTCAATAAGGCCGAAGGTCTCGTCCAGCGTCTTGCCTGCGCCGTATATGCCGTGCATAGCCCATACTACAAGCCTGAACTCCTTCATTTTTGCAGCGGTTGCCTTGCCTATATCGGTTGTGCCGCAGAGCATCCAGGGCAGTACGCCTACGCCCTCGGGGAACACTACTATGCACTCCGTGCACATCTCCCAGAGGCTGTGCGTAAACTTCTTTTCGTCCAGCTCGTGCACGAAGTTCATTGCAAGCGTATTTGTGGGGTGTGAATGAATTACCACTCTGTTTTCAGGGTCAACTTCCAGCCTTGCCATGTGGCTCATCATATGGGCGGGGAATTCCGAGGTAGGCCTGCCGCCGTCTTCAAAACCCCATAACAGCTCTACTTCCTTTCCCTTCTTGCCTATTCTGACAATGCCGAGATTGGTTTCGGGGTCGGCTTCCACATTCTTGAAGTACTTGCCCGTGCCGGTAACAATGAATATCTTTCCTTCCAGCGGCGAGGCGTCGAAATCAACTTCGTTTACGCCCATCAGGGGAATTGTGCGGATTACTTCATTGAGGTCAAGATATTCAGCCACTTCTTTTTCGTCAAGCAGGTAGCTTATGTTGCCTCCGTTTCTTTCGTCCCAGCCGAGACGGTACATATTCGAAGCCGTCTTGCACATTTTCTGCACGAAGGGTGCAGTTGTCACGTCCTTAAAGGAACGCACCAGATCCTTGCCTGCCTTTTTTAAATCATTCATGAAACCCATAATTATAGCCTCTCTTTTAAAATTTCTTTTTCGTATTCTTTAATTCCGGTAATATAGTCCTCTTCAAGTCCCTGCCTTGAAAGATATTCCATCCATACCGCGCCGAAGGGCATATCCTTTACCTCTTCCTGTGCAACCATAAGCTCGGTAAATCTGCTCTCGTCCTGAAGCTTGCGCAACTTTTCGTTATCTATGAGCAGCGCGTACAAAAGCGCCCTCTCCATTGCACGCTGACCTGTAACCCACGCCGAAAGCCTGTTTATGCTTGCGTCGAAGTAGTCAAGCCCTATCATCACCTTATCTATGGCATTGTTGCGCACGATTTCCTTTGCAATTTCCTTGAGCTCGTCCTCGAACAACACGACATGGTCACTGTCCCACCTTACGCCGCGCGTTACGTGCAGCGCGAGCTTATCGTAGAAGGCAAGCAGCGCAGGAATTTTATCGGACACATACTCCAGGGGGTGATAGTGTCCGTTATCCAGAAGACAGCAGATGTTGTTCTTTGCCGCATAGTTCTGATAGAACTCGTTGGAGCCGACCGTGTAGCTTTCCACGCCTATGCCGAACACCTTGCTTTCTACCGCCACTACAACCTTGTTTCTGTCGTACCCGCAGGCGAGTATCTTGTCGAGGCTGTCTTTGAGCCTTAATCTCGGCGTCAGCCTGTCTGCGGGAACATCCTTGAAGCCGTCGGGTATCCAGATATTCACAAGGCAGGGGCTTTTGAACTCGTCTGCAAAATATTCTGCAATCTTAAGGCAGGCTATGCAGTGGTCTACCCAGAATTTTCTTATTTTTGCGTCGGGCGAGGAGAGCGTAAGCCCGTCCTTTACATTCTTATGCGAGAACATTGTGGGGTTGAAGTCTATGCCCGCAATCCCCTGCTCCTTTGCAAACTTTACCCAGGGAGCAAAGTGTTCGGGACGATAGGCATCTCTGTCCACCTTTTCGCCGTTAAGTATTGCATAGCTTGCGTGCAGGTTGAGGCGCTTTTTGCCCGGCATCAGGGAAAAAGCCTTCTTTATGTCGGCTGTGAGCTCTTCAAAATTTCTCGCTCTGCCAGGGTAGTTGCCCGTCGTCTGAATGCCGCCCGAAAGAGAGCCGCCTCCGTCAAGTCCGATTACGTCATCGCCCTGCCAGCAATGGATTGATACGGGAATTTCAGCAAGCTTCTCAATAGCCGCCTCGGTATCAATTCCTTGTGCCGCATACAATTTTTTTGCTGCCGCGTACAATTCTTTTATCATAAAACAACCTCCGATATATCGAATGAATTGCGGATGAGTTCTCTTGCCTCGTCCTTATTTTTTATCTGTTTTTTACCCGTCATCTGCATGACGAGATTGCCTATGGCTGTGGCCTCCGAGGGACCTGTTACAACGCGCTTGCCTGTCTCTTTGGCTGTAAGTTCGTTCAACAGTCCGTTTTTGCACCCTCCGCCTATTATATAAAGAGTATCGTACTTTTCACCTGTAATGCTTTCAAGTTCCTCAAGCGACTGCGCATAGCACTTTGCAAGGCTGTTGAAAATGCAGTACGCCGTCTGCCCTACGGTAAGCTGACGGCCTGCCGCCGCGTGCACCTCTTCAAGCATGCTTTCAGGCGCAAGGAACCTGCCGTCGTTTGCGTCAACCACTATATCCGTGGGGTTTGCGCGGGCAAGGTCGGCAAGTTCGGAAAAAGAATAACTGTCGCCGAGGTCGTGGCGCACCTGCTGTATCATCCAAAGCCCCATTATATTTTTCTGGAACCTGAATGAATAATTTGTGCTGCCCTCGTTTGAATAATTGAAGCTCATGCTGTCCTTGTCAGTATGCGCAAAAGGTTGCTCTATGCCGAGCAGCGACCATGTACCCGATGAGATATACGGCGCTACACCCGAAAGCGGTGCGGCCAGCACTGCCGAAGCCGTATCGTGCGTTGCAGGCAAAATAACTTTTGCCCTGTACCCGACCGCGGCCGCCACCTCGTCAGAGAACTCGCCCACCGTCTCCCCAGGCTGACTGAGTGGTCTGAACAGCTTTTTATCAAGGCCTGCCGCCTCTATAATCTTTTCGTCCCAGGTATGCCCGAGTGCGGAGACCATACCCGTAGATGTCGCATTTGTGTATTCCTGCCTCATAACTCCCGTCAGCAGGAAATGAAAGTAGTCGGGCAACATAAGCATATGTTCGGCATTT
Organism: Candidatus Coproplasma excrementigallinarum; assembly: GCA_018714625.1. GTDB lineage: Bacteria > Bacillota > Clostridia > Christensenellales > Borkfalkiaceae > Coproplasma > Coproplasma excrementigallinarum. The sequence continues at coordinate 8,112 of DVNE01000003.1, read as the reverse complement.
TGCAGCCTGCCCGAAAGTTTATCCGCGTATAGCTGATATACCGTATTAAATGGCTGAAACTGTATGCCCGTGCGGGAGTACAGCTCTTCAAATGGTATACGGCTGTGCAATTTATCGGTCACTCCCTCTGTTCTTCCGTCTCTGTAACTGAACACAGGCGGTATGAGTTTGCAGTCCTTATCGAGCAGCGCATAGTCCACCGCCCAGGTATCTATCCCCACGGAAGAGGGGATTTTGCCTATCTCAGCGGCCCTCTTCAGGCCGTTCAATATCTCTGCAAACAGTCTCTCTGTATTCCATACATAGTGTCCTTCGATTTCGTCGGGAAGATTGGGGAAACGGTAAATCTCTTCAGTTACAATCTTTCCGTCCTCCAGATGTCCCAAAATATGGCGACCGGAAGACGCGCCTATATCTATCGCGAGTGAATAATCCATATTCTTCCGCTCCTTTGAGCAAACATTATATTATATATGGCGCTTTGCGCCGCTTAAGCAGGACGAGCAGTCTTTGAAAAAGCAGTCCTTGCCGTAAAAAACTTTATGCGCAGAAAAATTTACGCTTCGCAACTAAACTCATACTCGCCGCTGCCGACTTCATATGAAACGCCGTTCGGAAGAACAACCTCGCACTCCGTATTCACGGGAACTTTTGCCCTGAGCGTAAATTTACCGCCGTCTTCTTTCCATTCGCAAGCTACAAGGCCGTAAGGCGTCTCTGTATAGCCCTTTGCAAAACTCAGTCCGCTGCCCGCAAGCGGCGCTATGCGGAATTTTTTATAACCTGCCTCAACGGCCTCTATGCCGAGTATGCGGCGATACAAAAAGTCGCCCACGGCACCGCTGGCATAGTGATTGAAAGATACCATTCCGCCCGTTCCGTCATCCTCGCCGAAGTTTGACGAACCGTCCTCCTTCAATGCGTCCCAGCGCTCCCAGATTGTTGTAGCGCCCGCTTTGACCTCGAAAAGCCACGAAGGACACTTTGTATTGAAGAGCATTCTGAACGCCTCGGCGCTGTGACCGTTATCGGCAAGCGCGAACAGAATGTACGGCGTGCCGGGGAAACCAGTTGCTATGCAATAATCAGAACGCTCGACAAGGGCGGCAAGATTATCCGCCGCCTTGGGCTGCGTCTGCTCTCTGAACATCTTATAGTGAAGAGGCAGCACATATGCAGTCTGAAATTCGTTCTTCAGCCTGCCGTTGCCGTCTGTAAAAACGCTCTCGTAGGCGTCGGCCACCTTTGCGCTGAGTTCAGAATACTTCTTTTCGTCCGAAGCATATCCGAGCAGACCTGCAATCTTTGAAAGCAGTCCGCTTGTGTTTGCAAGGCTGGCTGTGGCCGTCCAGCGGCTTCTCGCCTGCCACTGCGACATTTTAGAGACGTCGGGAGCTATCCAGTCGCCGAAATGAAGTACTGCGGGGGTGTGCCAGATATACCTGCCCTTGCCTATGCCGAAGCTGGCCCAGAACCTGCACGCATCCACATACTTCTTCATAGTGGGATACATTCTTTTAAGCAGCGCCTTATCTCCGCGGGCCATATACTCCGCCCACGGAACGAGTATGCAGGCGTCGCCCCAGAAATCCACCGCCATAACGGGCATGGTGGCAGGAAAACCGTACCCCTGAACGGGCACAGTATTGGGTATGCCGCCCGTCCTGAGCTGTTCCGAGCGCACGTCGTTCAGCCATTTTTCAAGAAACAGCGACATATCGAAGTTATAGCACGCAGTAGAGCCGAACACGGCTATATCGCCCGTCCAGCCCATACGCTCGTCGCGCTGGGGGCAGTCCGTGGGTATGTCCATGAAATTGGACTTTGCGCCCCATATGATGTTGCTCTGCAATTTATTGAGCATTACGTCTGAACATTCAAACATGCCCGTGCGGCGCAAATCAGAATAGAGCGCAAGGGCAGACAGTTCCAGACTATCCTCCTCTATTCCGCTGACGCCCACATACCTGAAACCCATATAGGTGAAGCGGGGAGAATATTGCTGTTCCCCGTCGCGGCATATATAGGTTGCAGTTGCTTTGGCTGAACGGAGCGGTTCTGTGCAGAGTTCTCCGTTTTCCTTTAAAATCTCGGCATGACGGAATACTACCTTCTGCCCCTTTTTGCCGCTGAGTTTTGCACAGATAACGCCCGCAAAGTTCTGCCCGAAATCATATATCAGTTCGCCTGAAGGGGCTTTTTTACAGGAGACGGGGAGCATCTTTTCGTGCGCACGAACGGGCGCACCGAAATCCGCCACTATATCGGGATGCACGCGCAGCCTTTCAACGGCAGCCTTTTCCCACTTCGCGCTGTCCGTATCAATGCTTGCATCATATGTTTCGCCGTCGTATATGTCGGCCATTCTGTAATTTCCGCCGGTAGTGACAGACCAGGAGCCGTCCGAGGCGATAACCTCTTCCGTGCCGTCGGTATACTTTATCCGAAGTTCAAAAAGAAGAGCCTGCCTGTCAGCTGTTATTCTATTTTTGCGCGTGAAAACGAACGAGCCTACCGCCCATCCGCCCGCAACCGCGACATCAATGCGGTTTTCTGCCGCAAGCAGATCCGTGACATCGTAAGTCTGATACTGAAGCGTGTGCTTATACGAGGTAAATCCGGGGGCAAAATACCTGTCACCCACCTTTTTGCCGTTAACTGTTATTTCATAAATGCCCATCGCCGTGGCGTATATTCTGGCGGAAGCAACCCTGCGGCTTACATTTACCTGCCTTCTGAAAAGCATTGGAACGGGCGAAACTCTCTTTTCCTTAAATATATAAGAGCCGTCTGTTATCCACTGACCCGCCCAGGGCATTCCCATTCGTCCCGTTTCAAAAAAGACTTCAGCAAAGGCAGTTTCGCCTCTGTTGTCCTCTGCTGAAATCGTGGCTTTATATACCGAAAAAGGCTGAAGAGGTTTGCCTGTGTATGGTATGGCAATCTGCTCCGTTGTTTTAAAAGTCCAGTCGCCGAGTTTTATTTCGGCATTTTCGAGTTTTACGTCTCTGTCGTCGGCCTCCAGAGAAAAAGAAAACCTCGGAGACGGATTATCGGTCACGCATCCTGCATCAAGATTTTCGCATGCAAAGCGACTGATTTTCAACATACTTCATCCCCCCTCGGCCGCAAGACCTTAAAATTTTAAACAAAAAAAATGAACCAAATTTTTAATTTCTTTATATTTTCTTCTCCTTTAGAGTAATACATAAAACAATTATTGTCAATATTTGTGCAAATTTAATTGAAAAATTGACAACATTGCATTTGATTGCTATAATACAATCACAAATAATCAAAAATGAACATACAGCGGAGGAATGTTATGCTGACAAACGAGCGTTACAAGAAGATAGCCGAATACCTTAAAGAAAAACAGAGCGCCAAAGTAAAGGAACTTGCCGAATACCTCTTCGTCAGTCCGGCAACCGTACGCCGCGACCTTGTGGATATGCAAAAGCTTGGAATGCTTGAACGCAGCCACGGCGGAGCAATCTATGTTGAAAATTCAAACGAAGTCTCTATATTTATAAGGCTGGAAAAAAACGCCAAGGAAAAGGAACTTACGGCCTCTGTCGCACTCGAGCACCTGCCTGATTTTCAGACAGTATTTATAGACAACTCCTCCACCTGCCTTGCACTTGCGGAGAGAATGAACCTTACCCATAAAACGATTATTACAAACGGATTACAGATAGCTACAAAGCTATCGCAAAAAAAAGATGTAACGCTTTTTATGCCGGGCGGTGAAGTACACTTCAATACAAACTCTGTAACGGGAAGCATTACCTGCAATATGTTGCAAAGAATTAAAATTGACCTTATGCTATCGTCATGCGCAGCAATAAGCAATAAAGCGGCTTTTGAGCAGTCGCTGGATACGGCCATCATCAAAAGAACAGCGTTTGAGCAGAGTAAACTGCGATACCTGATTGCCGACAGAACAAAGTTCAGCCTTGAAGCACCCTACCAGACTATGCCTCTGGCCTCTTACGACGCCGTCATTTCCAATCTTGGCGACAGTGATGCCCAGGAGCTTAATGCGCAGGGAATAAATATCATAAACAAGTGAAAGTAATATTACTGTAATTATAATGTTTGGTAAACTGAACATTTCTTAAATGACACTTAATAAAGCCGAGCTATAAACTTCAATGTGAAGAAAAAGCCTCTGCTGTGCGGAAGAGGGTTAAAACTATATAAAAACAGCAGGCGATAGACCATACTATCGCCTGCTATGATTTTAGCGTATAAAAATCTACCCTGAACAAGCAAAAAAGCAAACACGCCTCACTAACTTCTACAAAGCATTATCAATAACTGCCCCTAGAAGATGCTTGTCAAAAACGACTTTTTTCTTTAACAATCCTTTAAAATGGTATGCTGTAAAATATAGAGCGCCAACTCCGCTCTTATCAACAAGATAAGTCACTAACGCATCTGAATTTTTTAAAACAGAAGAAGAACTATAAGACAACGACGCTGTATCAAATGATTGAGAATTAAGAATTTCCTTTACTTTTTTAATCATTATGTCAAAATCAGCCTTATTATCTTGACTTTGCATAGAAATGAGCTTAGGCTCAGACGCACTATTAATACGGAGAATAGGATAAATCCAACGATCATCCTCCAAAATACTTTCACAAATATTTAAATTTTCTTTATAAAGTCTTAAAAAAGTTTCTTGCAAGTCTTTGGAAATTTCTTCAAATTCCATTGAAATTACTCCCCCTTTTATGCAAAATTATTTTATCATACAGACAATTAGTTGTCAACAGCGTAGTTTGCCCATTCTGCAGTTCAAACTATGGAAAACAGCGGGTATCCGCTGTTTTGTCCTCGGTCGTTCCCTCGGACCTGCGCAAGCTACGCTTGCTTGCCTCCCCTCAAATCACTTTTTGCCTCGCATAGAAATAGCAGGCGATAAAGATAAACTCTATCACCTGCTATGGTCGAGGCGACGGGTTTGCGCCTTGGGCGGACGCGCACGGAAAACAGCGGGTATCCGCTGTTTTGTCCTCAGTCGTTCCCTCGGACCTGCGCAAGCTACGCTTACTTGCCTCCCCTCAAATCCCTTTTTGCCTCGCATAGAAATAGCAGGCGATAAAGATAAACTCTATCACCTGCTATGGTCGAGGCGACGGGATTTGAACCCACGACCTCTTGGTCCCGAACCAAGCGCGCTACCAACTGCGCTACACCTCGATATTTAAGGCCTGCTCGTGCAGGCCTATCACATTATATATAATGTATTATAGAACTACTTGGAGCAGGTGACGGGAGTCGGACCCGCCGAAATCAGCTTGGGAAGCTGACGCCATACCGCTAGGCGACACCTGCAAAAAATGTCTTTTACAATATATCACAGATTTCAAAAAAAGAAAAGCGTTATTGCACACTTTTTCCTTTGATTTTTATTTTTTAGCTCAAAGCACGTCAGTATTTTAGCAAGAAAGCGGGCCAAATCACTTTTTTGACGCAACTTGCATACTAAAATATCACTTTACACGCCAAAGAAATACTTTTTGATATGTAAATATATTGCTTAACTGGCACACACAATAAATTATTTAAAAAAATTTGCAAAAATGGGGTAAAATCATTTGGAGATTTTGTAATCTTTAAGTATAATAATTATCGCATTTGAACGAACTGAGGTGTAGCGCAGTTTGGTAGCGCGTCTGGTTAGGGACCAGAAGGTCGTGGGTTCAAGTCCCGTCACCTCAACCAAGAAAACCCGCTTTTGAGTAGTCAGCTCGGAGGCGGGTCTTCTTTTTATCATATTAACCCTTACATCAGTATATCAGAATGTTTTGAGGGTTTAGCATAAGCACTTAAAATGTATTTGTCAATTCAGATAAACAAAAGTATCAGTCTTCCTCAGTACTAAATTAATTATTAATTCAGCTATAAAGATAGATATGCCAAACCTGATAAGCATTATATGCGTGTAAAGCATTATTGATGTCAGAAAAAAACCAGTAGCACACAAACACACACTATCGCCAAACAATATATTCGGCACCAGGCAAATCAGTACAACACTCAATTAAACACCCCCTTGCTCACATAAAAAGAAGGTTCAAAATACAAACGGTACAGAACCTATACATTTTATATTATAAATAAAGCGCAGACATAGTTAAAGCTGCGGGCTGAACGCCCGCAGCTTATTTTAAATTATTCAATACGCAAACTTTTAAATATAAAATATTTTAAATAATTGCAACAAAATTAAAATAATTTATTTTCTTACCTTGCTAAGATAATTTAAAGTGAGTTATAACCACATAGAATTCTGCCGATTTGAGCTTTTCCGGCGCGGATAATTTTATTTTAAGAGTACTACCCTGCGATGCCTGAAGCAAAAATAGCCCACAAGAATTGCCATTTCTGTCACACATAGTACTACGCGAATTAAAAAGTATGCCACCGTTGAGCTCTAAAACGGCATCCGTGCCACCATAGCACTCGAGTTTATAATTTGTTTTATAATTAATTAAATAAAGTCCGTCTTTATTTAAATTAATATCGCTGCCATCGGCAGTTATTAAATTGAAATCTTGAGGGAAAATTTCTGAATTATCAAAATTAATATAATTTTGTCCTTCGATATACGAGCCTTTTGCCGCAAAAAGACACTGCGTCTTAACAGGCCCTTCCTCCCCCTTCGGCCCTGTAGCCCCCGTTGCTCCACGCGGAATTACAAAATCAAAGATATGGTTGTTTCCTTCCCCGCTATCGCTTATTGCTGCAAGTTCTTCCGGTTCACCCGTTCTTACAGTGCCAACGGCTAGTGTATCAGCTGTTCCGGTTGCCCCATCACTGCCAGCAGGCCCCGTAGGCCCAGTCGGACCTGTCGGGCCAGTTGCACCCGTAGGACCAGTCACACCAGTCGGACCTGTTGCACCAGTCGGGCCTGTAACACCAGTCACGCCAGTTGCGCCAGTCACACCAGTAGGACCAGTTACACCAGTCACGCCAGTTACACCCGTGGGGCCAGTCACACCAGTAGGACCAGTTACACCTGTGACACCAGTTACACCAGTCGGGCCTGTAACACCAGTCACGCCAGTTGCACCAGTTGCACCAGTTACACCCGTCACACCCGTTGCGCCAGTCGAACCGGTTGCGCCGCGGGGGCCTGTTGCGCCAGTCGGACCTGTTATTCCGGTACATGTTACTACCGAAATCACTCTTACGCCGCTATTAAAACAATCGCCGCTTTGATTGCCGTTGCCGCCACCGCAACAATTGCAACTCATACGAAATAAATTTACAATGCTAATCATCAATAATCCTTTAATTCTTTTAAGGCAATAGTCTGCCTTCAAAGTAACGCTTATTGTAAAGATAGCTTTTACTGTTCGGCTTTACACTTCCGGCAAGTTCATTATATTCGCGCGCCTTTTCATAATCGCCGAGCTTATCATATATGACGCAGAGTTGCATAAACGGAATATATCCGCAATAATCGCGGTTTACAAACGCTCCGCTTCTTATATTCTGCGGAAGTGTTGCCGCAGTACTGTACCAGTACTTTGCCGCTTCAAGTTCGCCACGCTCAAAAAAGATTTCACCGAGTATGCAGCAGACCTGACTTTTGGGTGGAGCAAAAGTAAAACTTCTTACAAGCGCGCCCTCCGCCTTAGATTTATTTCCGAGAGCAGAATACACATAGTATAAATCGAGGCAGGCTTCAGCCTTATTTTCCGCCCAGCCCTCACCGAAAATAAAATTTTCGAGCACCGCGACGCTCTCGCAATACATTTTATTAAACATCAGCTCACGGCCGTAATAAAATTTATCTCTGCTCGAGAGAGTATTACCGCCTGAAATCAGCTTCTGGTAAATGCGCAGATTGCGGCATGAATTGCCAGACTTCAATTTTTTATGATAAATGCAGGCATCGGAATAAAGTATTCTGCCGAAAGGCTCTATCGCCTCGTGTACCGCACCGCGCCACTTCACGCCGAGCGAGCGGCGGAAAATGCGCTCACGAAAGTACACAAGCGTAGGTTCTTCCCCATCGAAAGCCGCCGCATAAGGCAAAAAAGCCATATCGTAGTCTTTCATCTCATCTTTAATGCGCAATATTTTTTCTGCATT
>DVNE01000052.1 GCA_018714625.1 Candidatus Coproplasma excrementigallinarum | reverse complement strand
ACCCGCCACCATATTTATGAAGAGAAAATATGAAAAGTCAGATATCTTTGCAGTGATTGTAGACCACATTGCCAAAATTATTGCGCGAAATAAGCAACTTATCGTCATTCATGCAGCTGTGCGCGCTGAAGGCAATCTCGCTTGCCAGACCCGCGCTTACAAGCCTTTCGGCCTCGCTGCCGAAATCGGTGTGACCTGTAAGAAGTATTTTTCCGCCAAAACCCAGAATTTCGCGTGCAGCCTTTGCGCCTGCAGCGGTATTAAGCTGTGCATCAGCAATAAAATATGTGCCGGGCAGTTCGGTATTTTGTGGCCTGTATATGAGAGCTTCAATCTTTGCAGATATGGCCTTTGGTATCCAATAGTTGTTCTTTTCCTGCGCGGCAAAAAAGCTGCGCAGCTTTGCATCGACGAAGAAGTTGCATTTAAGGTCGCCCAAAAGACAGATAAGATCTGCCGCCCTGCCGTTTTGGGGTACGGGAAGGAGCAGCGAACCTTTACGCAGCACCTCTTGCGCGAACTTTGTTATTTTGCCCTCCTGCTCCGCTCTTACGTATGGCATATTGCCGAAGGCGCAGTCCAGAACGGCAAGCTCCGCCTCCCGTCCCGATATCTTATCGACATTGAACAGGCTGTTTTCGCAGTAGTCACCGCTGAAAAGCACATTCGAGCTGTCAGTCTTAATCTGATACCACAGCGCGCCTGCGCAATGTCCGCTCCTGCCGTATTCTACGCACACTGCGCCAAGGTTTACCCGCCCGAACGACTGCGGCAATACCAGCGTTCTGTTGTACTCGGGCAGCGCCTTGATCGTCTCCGCCGAGGCGACCGCAAGCCCGCGGAAGCCGTTTTCGACAAGCCAGCCGAACGCGCCGATGTGGTCCTCGTGCATGTGCGTAAGAAACACATACTGTGCGGACCTTATCTGCTCCGCCGTAAGGCGGGGATAAGGCTCTTCAGCGCCGCGCATTATGCCGCAATCGACTATGTAGTTTATATCGGCCTCCACGAAAAAGCAGTTTCTGCCGTGTTCGTGCACGCCGCCTCCGACTATGAAATTCATTTCTTTTTGCGCTCCGTAAGAACCTTTACCACCACAAGCGCGCCTACCGTGATTATAAGGCAGATAACTGCCATGCACATAGCAAGCTGCGAATGACCCTGTTCGAACTGTCGCCAGATATATGTTGAAACGACCAGCGTATTAGTGGGCGAGAGCAGCGTTGCGGTTACGAGCTCGCGGAAGGATATTATGAATATCATCATCCAGCCCGTCACTATGCCTTTGAGCAGCAGCGGGAAGGTTATGCGCCTGAACACATACACCCTGCTGCCGCCCATTATCCTGCCCGCGAGGGGCAGGTTGTTGCTGAACTGGGTATACGCCGAGGTTACATATTGTATGGAATATGGCAAAAAGATGGCCACATATGCCACAATCATTATGCCGAGAGTGTTATAGAGCGGTATGACTTTATACAGCACATTCCAAAAGAGCATTATGCCCACGACGAGCACGATTGCGGGCAACATTTCCGGCAGCATGCCCACCGCCTCGGGCGCCTTATACAGCCGCTTTTTTCTGCGCGAGAAGGTGCAGATTACCGTGCCGAGGACGGAGGCAATCGTAGCCGAAGTAACCGCGAGCAGCAGGCTTACAAGTATGGCGTTTACGCCCCTGCCGCCCGATTTGAACAGCTCGATATAATTATCGAAGGTTAAGTTGCCCGCGCTTAAGCCGCCGCTCACCGTCTTGAAAAGCGAGGTTGCCACTACCGAAAAATATGGTACGCCCACGGCGAGCAGCAGTACTATGACGATATAGGCAACGGAAATAACCGAGCCCCATACCGGCATCTTTTTGAAGCTCACGCGCATGCCCTTGCCGCTTATTACTTTGTATGTCTTTTTTTCCGTTAGGTGGTTCTGAATGAGCCACAGCGCAAAGCACAGAATGGTCAGCACGACAGAGAGCATTGCCGACATACCGAAGTTTATAGGCGCGACGGTGGTGTACTTCTGTATACTCGTTGCAAACACATAGAACGCGGGCGACATCTGCAGGCCGATTACTGCGGGAGTGCCGTATTCGCCTATCGTCCTTATAAATACGAGTATTGCCGCTATCGCATAGTTGCCGAGCAGCATGGGCGCAAATATTCTGCGCATACGATAGAAAAAGCTGCCGCCGCAGACGGCGCCCGCCTCGTCCAGCGAGGAAGGAATGTTGAGCATTGCGTTCTTCATGAGTGTGAACATGAACGGGAACGCGTTGAACGCCATTATGAGCGTGAGCCCCCAGAACGAATACAGAAAGTCCTGCGAGTTGGTTATAAAGGGCAGCATCTGCTGCAAAAAGCCGTTCCTGCCCAGAAACCTCGTCCAGCCCATTGCCGAAATATAGGGCGGCGTCATGAACGGGATCATGAACACTATGTCCATCCACCTGGCCTTTGCAAAGCGCGTGCGCGAAAATATATATGCGAGCGGGAGCGCGATTACAGTCGTGAGTACGGTCACGCTCAGCCCCAGAAGAAGCGAGTTGCCGATAGTCTGGAAATATTCCGAATCGGAAAAGAGCTGAACGAGGTTAGACCAGTCCAGCTTGCCGTCGGTTATTATCGAGCGCGCGAATATAGAAACTATCGGGCAGATTATGAGTACTATTAAAGCTAAAGCCACGGCGACATATACAATAATCGCCGCGGCCTTCTGCATTTTTACGGATTTTCCCATAAGAATGAAATTTATTTATTATTCCTTGCCGGCAATGGTATCTACCACCCACTGCGCTTTTTCGGAAGCGACGGCCATCATAGCAGTCCAGTCGGTCCTATATGTAGGTATCTGGTCAACCGTGGTGCGGTCCTTGCAGGGAACATCGGTGCGGCCGGGGATAAGATAGTAATCGGCAACCAGTTCCTGCGCATCTTCGGAAAGAAGATAGTCCATGAAGAGCTTTGCGGCATCCATATGAGGTGCGGTCTTCATAATCATTGCGGGGCGGGGATTGATTACCGTGCCGGACTCGGGATAGTAGAAGTTTATGGCTTCGCCGTCTGCTATTGCCGAGTATGCATTGTAGTCAACGCCTGCAATAAGAATGTCGTACTCCTGAGATTTAACCGCCTCTATTGCGGGGTTGTTGCCGCCGCCGTTTTTAAGGCCGTTATCTATCCAGCTCTGCATTATAGTATCGCCGTTTTCAACACCAGTAGAGAAACCTGCAACAAAGTCCTTGCATGCGCCCGACTTTGTGGGGTCGGGAATTTCCATTGCGTACTCTGAATATGCCGCCGTGCCGAAGTCAGCCCAGTCTGCATCCAGCCCGTTGGGGAAGGACTTTGTGTTATATATGACGCCCACAGCCGAGGCGCTGGTGCCGTAGAGCATATAGTCGTCGTCAACCATTGCTTCGCCCATTTTATCGTAATTTGCGGGTTTGTAACTTACTATCTGGCCGTCCTCTTTCATCGAAAGGCCGTCAGACCACGAAGCGAGCACTATCACATCCGCCTGAGGATTGCTTGCCTCGGCTTCGAGCTTTGCGGTAATTTCGCCCGTAGTACCCGTCCAGAGGTTTACAGTCATTCCAGGATATGCCGCCTCGAACCCTGCCTTCAAATCGTCGTCGAGGTCGGTAGGCGAGGGCATATAAACGGTAACGGTGTTGCTTGTAACTTCAGTGCCGTCGTTTGCCGTGTACTTGCCGGTAACGTCATCGCCGCCGCAGGCTGCAAAAGCCGACACTCCGACTGCTGCAACGGCAGCCGACATAACTATCATTCCAATTCTTTTTGCTTTGTTCATAAGTAACTCCTTTGATTTACACAAAACCATACTAAAAATTTTTTTATAAGAGATGTCGTTTATATACTTATATATTAAAGCGTCTTATGCAGCCATTCAGTTCTGAGCTGCGAAACGCACCGTCTTTTCGCGGTTATAGGTAAGGTTTACCCTTTCGCCCACGCGATAGCTTATATCCGAACTGAGCGTCCAGCTGTTCTCTCCCACTTCCACGCCGAGGATATATTGGCCGCCTATGTACTGCGAAGAGGTAACTTTTCCGCTGATTTCTCCGTCAGCCTTTATTTTTACGGCCTCGGGACGAACCATTGCATCATTCTTTAGCCAATCGGCTTTGCCTACGAAATCCGCAACAAACTTTGTTGCGGGGTGCTCGTAAATTTCCTGCGGCGTGCCGTACTGCTCTATCTTTCCGCCGTTCATTACTACTATATAGTCGCTCATGCTCATGGCTTCGCTCTGGTCGTGCGTGACAAAGACGGAGGTCATATTCAGCTGCGAGGTCATCTGCTTCATTTCAAGGCGCATGCTTTCGCGCAGCTTTGCATCCAGCGCCGAGAGCGGTTCGTCGAACAGTATGCACTGAGGCTGCATTATAATTGCCCTTGCAAACGAAACGCGCTGTTGCTGTCCGCCGGAGAGCTCGTGGGGGTATCTTGCCGCAAGGTCGGAAAGTTTTACCGCGTCGAGCGTCTCCTGCACCCGCTCTTTCAGGTGTTCTTTTTGCTTGCGGGCGCGCAGTCCGAACGCAACGTTTTCAAACACCGTCATATGCGGCCACAGCGCAAAGTCCTGGAATACGAAGGACAGGTTGCGCTTTTCTGGCGGGACGTTTATGCCCTTTTCCTTTGAAAATACGGGCGTATCGTCGAATAAAATCTCGCCGCCGTCAGGCGTTTCAAGCCCTGCCAGCATGCGAAGGAGCGTTGTCTTGCCGCACCCCGACGAGCCGAGCAGCGTTGTGAACCTGCCGTCCTCCATATCAAGTGAAAGATTGGTTATTACCTCTTTCTTGCCGAAAGATTTTGAAATATTATGTAAAGAAATCTTCATAAACCCAAATCAGCTTATGGCAAAACACACAGCCTGCCATAAATTTTTGTAAGGCGGAAAGAAGTTTGCCCTCCCTTCAACCATTTTCAAGCATACTCCGCAGATGTAAAAAAGTCCGTTATGTTTTGTAATATATTTGTAAAAAGTAAATGCCCTCAGCGGCGGAACTTACAACACCTTTATCATGATCTGCAACATTCATTGTTCTAATTTTTACCGCATAATCATATCCATCTTGATTAAATGGCTGAATAGATAAAATTGGAACATTCGTATGAATATCTAATACCATAACTTCATGCAACAATTTACGGCCTAATTCTTTACTAACCTTCCCAAATGGAACAAAAAGGTTCAAGAATTCATCGTTAACAGGCTTATTTAATTTATATATTTTTGCATGCTCTTCAGCCGTACAATTTGTATATCGAATTTTTACATCTTCCGCGGCCGCAAGACCATTTCCTCCTTGACGAGCTTTCCAATTACCATCATCAACATAAACCTCAGGATCTGGTTTACCAATTCGTTTAGCATAGTTACCGTAAATCGACAACATAAAAAAGAACTAACAAGAAGAGCTGATGCTTCTTATTGACATTAGATATAATTTTTGCTAAAATAAATCCATAGAATTATTCAAGAGGATAGATTTTATGGAT
>DVNE01000051.1 GCA_018714625.1 Candidatus Coproplasma excrementigallinarum | reverse complement strand
GCGCGCTGCAAACCACGGTTTGCAGCGCGCCTCGCTTTTTTCAAAAAACAAAGTCAAGATAAATTTAATAATGAGCGTCAGCGACAAGGTAAAGTCTGTAAAGGCAAATTGCCAGCACATATGCAGGCGGTAACGGGGGTGTAAAATCTTCAGATAGTGTCTATAATTCTTCTGGCGGCGTCGATAACTTTCTCTTTCAGGGATAAGGGTGACAGCACTTTTACGCCCCCGCCGAAACTGAGCAGTTTCTCCACAAGCCCGCCGTCGTCCGGTACGCTCACTTCTGCAACAAATTTTTCGCCGCGCGGCTCTATGTTGTCTATTCCTATCCATTCCTCAACGTCGGGCAGCTTGTCCTTTTCAATTTCAAGGCAGATTTCTTCAAGCTCGTCCGTGCGGTGGGAGAAGTTGAGCGGTATCTCGTCGCGCGTAAATTTCTTCTTTTCAAATTTACCGCCCGTATAGTGCGCGCTCTTTATTCTGCCTATCTTAAAGGTGCGCCAGTCCTGCTTGGTGTGGCAAAATGCGTAAACATACCATACATTCTGCTTGAATATAAGCACGTGCGGGTCTATAACCCTCAGGCTGTGCTCGCCTGAACGCGATATGTAGTCAATTTCTATGCTCAGTCCCTCGTCCACGGCGCGCTCGCATACGGCCATTTTGTCGGCAAATTTTTTGCTGTCCGCCCACGTGCCGCCGTCAACTATAATGTTGCCGCTCACTGTGTTGGAGGCGTTCACGCTCCGCGTCTGCTGCTTCAGCTTTTCAAGCGCGGACAGCACGGCTTCGTCGCCTATCTGCGACTGCATTGCCGTAAGCGCATTGATGGTGGCGGCATATTCGTCCTTTGTAAAGTAGCCGGTGGGCAGTCGGTATGTATCGGCTATTGATATTCCTCCGAACCTGCCGCGCTCTATATATACGGGTATGTTTGCAAGCGCCAGCTCGTCCACATACCGATATACGCTCCGCACCGAAACTTCAAATCTGCGCGCAATCTCGCCCGCGCTCACCTTGCGCCGCGCAAGCAGCAGCATGAGTATCTTTATCATTACCTGCGACTTCATTATTTCACCTCGCAAAAAAATTTCCTTAAAAGTTTGTACATATTTTACTCAGCAGGCAAGTATATTATTGCGTAAGCAGGCTTGCCCCGATTAAAAATGTCGTCAAAATGCTTTCGGACAAATATTAAAAAATTTTTTTTGAAAAACTTTAAAAAATTTTATCATATATGACAGATATTGTCAACTATTATATGTATAATAGGTAATGTAAATCAAGCGAGACCTTATCGCAACTTAAATAAAATATAATTGTTCAGGTTGCGACGGAGGCAGAAGAGGTGTTGTATGAATTTTTTTGCGTATGTTGAAAGGCAGAAGGGAATAATCCGTGGCAGGCACGACGGCGAGGAGATACTAATCAGCCGCGGCCAGGCCAGGATTATAAAAGAGGGGGAGCAGATGCGCACCGAAAGTTTCTGCAGTGAGGAAAAGGTTTCGCATATGACGAGCGAACAGATACTCTCTGCAATCGACGCAATGAAGGGTCTTAACAGAAGGGAGCGCGAAAGGTTTGCGAGGAGGGCTCCTGCCATTTAATCTTATAATATAAGCTGTGCATATGTGCATTAATTAAGGCATATATGGCGGTCTATTTTTTAAAAACTGTCTATTGCAATAAATTTTGCTTAAAACTGCCTTTTTGTGCGGCAAAAGTAAGATTTTTGTAACTTTAATGTAATTCATGCGGCAATATGCCGCAACTAACTTGAATAATGTAAAATTAAGCCCGCGGCAGTACGCATGTTTTGCGCACTGCCGCGGGCTATTTTAAATGCATTATAAAGGGCTATTTTAATTTCCGATATGATTTCTTTTTAAAAGGCAAAATTATTTTGCGGACTTCGCGCTTTAAACCGCAGAGAACGGCGCACAAAAGTTTTTTAAAGCCGTCAGCAACCCATATCTTTTATTGCGGGCTCCAAATCTTTTTTATTCTGCGCGCGTGCAGCAAAAGGCAAACCGAATACCCGCGCTCGGTGCGTTTTATGTCTATCTCCGCCTGACCGTCCGTTTCAAAATACTCTTCGGCCACGCGCACAATGTCGCGCTTTAAAAGTTCGCGCTCGGTTTCCGTCATTATATCGCGCTCCAGCGCGGCAAGTCCGCCTGTTTTTTTCTTCATATCTTTTCCCTCATTTTTTTGCGGAAAAATCCGCCCGCGCCTGAATATCCCCTTTCAAATTCGGGTATCTTTGCCTGCCTGCCCCTTATCCGTGCCACGGCCGTACGGTAATATTTAAGGCTGTAAGGCCGCCATTGCCCCAGCGTAAGCTCCAAGTCCTCGGGCAGCGCAGCAACAAGCGGCACATTCAGCGCGGCAGCTATATCTTCGGGACTGTTCTCTCTGCCGTCCGCTATAAGTCCGCCGTTTACCTTGTTTACTATTATTCCCCAAAGCCTTGCACCGCCGTCCTTAAGCCTGCAGGCCGCTCCGTCTGCCGCCTTTATTGCAGGCAGGTATGGTTCGGTGACAATTATTGCCCTTTTGCAGGCTTTCAGCGCCGTGCCGTCGCATAGTATATAGTCAAAAAGTCCGTCCACTTCCCGTATGGCGTCCTCGGGCGCGGCAACGTCCGCACAGCCGAGCGTGGGCATTATGTACAAATTTTTGTACTTCGGGTGTTGCACTATCGCCTGCTTTGCGCGGCACGCGCCCCTCTGGTAGTCGGCTACGGTAAAAACCTGCATGCCCGTGCAGCCGCTCACGGAAAGCGCACTGCCGCAGCGGCTGTCGCCGTCCAGAATAAGAGTGCGCTCACCCGCGGCGGACAGCGTCATCCCCAGTCCGCAGGCAACGGTGGTGCAGCCCACGCCGCCCTTTGCACCCTCTAAATATATTTTTTCTGCCACAAGTCACCTCATTTTTTGCGTAAAATTGCACTTTTTGCCGTATTACCTGCAAAAAGCTTTTTTTGTTTGCAGTTAAAAAGTATCTGCTTTCTTTCGCTCTTCTTTGCCGTCATATAGATTTTTTATCTTATTAAATTCTGCGCGATTATTTTAATTATAGCTTTATCTGCCGCAAAAATTTAACCGCTTTTGCCCTACTTTGTCATATTTTGTCACATACAATGTGTAATATAATTTTATTACAAACCGCCGTATTTATTTGACAATGTCATATCCAAAATATATAATATATAAAACTGAAAGTATCGGTTGGGGCAAAGCAGCCCCAGCGAGTTACGGCCGCGCGGCGGCCTGTTAATTAATCGCATTGCCGACGGCGTGTGTACGGCTGTGCAAGTCAAAGGGAAAAGGTTGATTTTATGGTAAAATTACGCAAAAGTCGCAATAAACTTAAAATAATACTCTGCAGCATACTTGGCTTTTTTATAGCCGCAGGCGGCGTGCTCGGAATGCTCGTGCTCGCTCCGCTGCTTGAGGGCGAAAAGGAGTTGCCCGTCGTGGACAGCACTTTAAGCGAAAAGAACGACCCGAACGGCACATTCCTTGAAAATCAGCAAAACGGCAACGATGGCTATCTCACGCTCACATACCTTGCGTATGTGCTTGCTCAGCAGCCCTATTACCATTCCGAGTCGGAGACGGTCTCTGTTGCGCTCGGAATGGAGCAGTATACAAAATCATATAAGGACTACAAGGACGGGATGCTTATCTCGTCCGACGTGACGTATGGCGTAAAAAACCAGGGCACGCAGGCGTTCTTCATACCAGAAGGCAATGAAAATGGCGAGGGCGCAGGCGTATATATGCGCTTTTCCAAGAGTGGAATAACTTCTTCCAGCAACGGCACAAACGTTGACTGGGAGGATGAAATCACCTATTTCGACAGAGAGAGTTATCTCTATACTTACGGTGAATATTCCACCGAAATGACGGTCTATCTGCTCACGCAGGAGACTATTACAAGCTGGGACGACGTTGTAGACAACGGCGACGGCACATACTCGCAGAAATTTTATCTCGACGCGGAAAAGGCGTGCTATTACTACCAGTACGCAATGCAGACCCGCGGCGGGCTTTTGATGTTGCCCCGCTTTAAGAGCATATCGCTCGACGTTACATTCGATAACGAGTATCACGTTCTGCAGATAGACGTAGTGGAAAGGTCAGAGATAAATCCATTTACCTGGATGGACAGCACCTCTACCACGACGACTTATTACCGCTACGGTGAAGAAAATTTTGACCAGCCCCATTACGATATGTGTGAAGACGTCTATCTGCCGCATGTCGGTGAGCTGGGCTCTTCCGGAAACGGCGGTGAAAATGACGAAATTGACCTGCTTGACCTGCTTATGAACGCCTTTACAGGCGTACTGAACGGCGAGGGTCAGCAGTTCGACGTGCGCCTGAACGTGGGCGGAACGCCGTACTACGGCAGAATTTTCCTCTCCGTAGATATAGGGGCAATCAACTCGGATATTCTGAGCGCAATATCTGCGCGCATAGCTCTCTCTTCGGATGAAGAGGTGGATAGTCAGGACCTCTACATATCCCTCGAAGAGGGCAAGGTCAACGCCTATTACAGCAAGGATTTTGCGCTCACGGCAGATATAGCCGAGTTCAGCGGTATTATATCCAGATTTGAAGACTGGGTTGCAGGCCTTTCGTCGTCTTCGACAGGCAGCGGCGCGCAGCCGCTTGCCGAAGAGGGCGCAGCGGATGGGGGTTTCTCTGTCGATGCTCTGCTTCAGCAGTTTATGGAGGGCGTAACCGAGGAGACGGAGAGCGGGCTCACCTATACAGCCTCGCTTGATATCTCGGGCATAGCGCTTGACATATCATTTAACTTTGCCGCACAGCAGAGCGGTGAAAGCGTTACATATTCCCTTGTCTCTGCCGAGATAGGCGGATTAAATTTCAACGGTTCGCCCGTAGGGCTCTCTCTGTCGCTCACCCCGTCTCAGGACGAAATAATCTCGCACGAGCCGTCAGACGCGCCCTTCGATATTTCCAAGGCGGCCGAAAGCATATATGCGCTGCTCAATTCTCAGACTATCAGGTTCGAGCTGTCTGTAAAAGGCGACAAGCTCTCTGAATTTATTGCCTCGCTTGCCGATGTTAACCTTGGAGGCAGTCTCGACGGGCTTGTGCTCGAAATTTCAGGCGGCGTGGAAATCGGCGGCATAAACGTCTTTGCGTCAGTACGCCTCTACAACAGCGAGGGCGGAGCCGAGCTTCTGAATGCCGATGTCTACTATATATATAATGACGCGGCAGGGAAGTACGGCACGGCCTATCTCAACCTTTCAAATATACTCGGCGTGCAGACCGATACAAAGGTCTACTGTGATATATCCGAGCTTGCCACGGCAATATCCGCTATAATAAACGGCGCGGAGGCTGCGCCCGAAACTTTTGCCGAGGGCGATGATGTACAGCAGACCGACATTATATCCATTATAAACGGCATACTTTCCGCCGATTTCGGCAACATTATAAAGGAGGTCAAGGCCAATTCAACGGTTATAGGTGCTACCGTAAACGCCGACGAAATTCTTGCCCTCATTCCTGACCTCAACCTCACTCTCGGAGATATATCCCTTGAGTATTCGCTCGGCGACCTCGGGCGCGAAGATTATGTAAAGGATGGCGGCTACCTCCAGGCAGGCGTGCCTTCGCTCGGCGTCCAGGCGCTCGTCTATGGCAGCACGGCAGAGCTTGGTTCTGTTGAAATGGCCGAATATCTCAACCTCAACCAGCTTTTAGGTTCGGTGCTCAAAATTCTTAAGAGCCCGAGCGTAGGTGTAAAGCTCACACTCACCGGCAGTGCGCTTGCAGATTTGCTCAAGGCTAACGGCATTGCAGACCTTGGCGAGAGTGTAGACGGCCTTAGTGCGGAGATAGTAGGCAATGCAGACATAAGCGGCCTTGCGGCGAATGTAACGCTCTTAGTAAAGGACGACGACAAAGAGTTAGTAAATGCCAGCGTTTACTATGCATATTCCGCAGAGCAGGGCGGTTATGGCACTGCATACATAAGCATTGCCAATCTCCTCGGCGAGAGCGTAAATATAAAGGTAAAGTGCAATATAGCAGATACCATAACCTCTGTAAATGCGCTTATAGCTGCAATCCAGCAGGAAATTCCCGCAGTTATGTCAGAGACGGCTACAGAGGAACAGAACAGCCTTGCAGATACCATAGCGCAGATACTTGCCATAGACTTCGGCAACATAGTAAAGGAACTTACCATAAACGCCCAGACATTCACCACTACAATAAATGTGGACAGCATATTGCAGCAGTTTACGGATGTTGGCTTTACAGTGGGTGATGTTACCCTTGCGTATGATGTTGCAAGCGATACTCTTACTGGCAGCGCTTTAAATAACGGTCTTGCAATAACTGTCAATGGCAGCGAGCAAACAGTTTCCGCACCTGCAGATATAGCGGACTACCGTGATGTAGCGGAAGTACTCAATTCTGTAAAGGATATACTTTCAAGCAACAGTGTAGGTGTAAAGCTCACACTCACTGGCAGTGCCCTTGCAGATTTGCTTGCAGTAAACAATATTGCAGACCTTGGCGAGAGTGTAGACGGCCTTAGTGCGGAGATAGTAGGCAATGCAGACATAAGCGGCCTTGCGGCTAATGTAACGCTTGTAGTAAAGGACGGAGACAAAGAAATAGTAAATGCAAGCGTTTACTATGCATATTCCGCAGAGCAGGGCGGTTATGGCACGGCATACATAAATATTTCTAAGTTGCTTGGAGTAAAGGTTGATTTGCGCGTAAAGTGCAATATAGCAGACACTATAACCTCTGTGAAAGCACTTATCTCTGCAATCCAGCAGGAACTTCCCGCAGTTATGTCAGAAAATACTGCGGCAGAGGAGCAGAACGGCCTTGCAGATACCATAGCGCAGATACTAACCATAGACTTCGGCAATATAGTAAAGGAACTTACTATAAACGCCCAGACGTTCACTACAACAATAAACGTGGACAGCATATTGCAGCAGTTTACGGACGTTGACTTTACCATCGGCGATGTTACCCTTGCGTATGATGTTGCAGACGATACCCTCACGGGCAAAGCCCTTAGCGGCGGCCTTGCAATAACAGTCACTGGCAGCGAAACAACAGTTTCCGCACCTGCAGTTGAGGATTACCGCGACATAACGGAAGTGCTCAATTCTGTAAAAGATATACTTTCAAGCCCCAGCGTAGGCGTAAAGCTTACGCTCACGGGCAATGCGCTTGCAGACTTGCTTGCAGCAAACAATATAGCAGACCTTGGCGAGAGTGTAGACGGCCTTAGTGCGGAGATAGTAGGCAATGCAGACATAAGCGGTCTTGCGGCTAATGTATCGCTCGTAGTAAAGGACGGCGAA
>DVNE01000050.1 GCA_018714625.1 Candidatus Coproplasma excrementigallinarum | reverse complement strand
AAAAAATCTGATTTTTAGTTGATTTTTGCGGCAAATGCGATTATAATAAAATACCACTTAGGGGCATACTTTTACTATGTGCCATACGGCACGCTTTCGGGCCTGACACAGTTTCGATTGCGGGCGGATGGCGGAGTAAGCATACCGAAGGCTCGGCTTCGTAAAAACGGAACTTAAATTTAAACGCAGAATCAAAAGATTCCAAAGTTGTTGCTTTCCCTGTAAACAGGGTTGCAATGGCTTGCGCTGCTTAACTTAATGCAGCCCGCCAAATGCGCACCTCCGCCGGGCGCACGCGGTGTTATTCAGGCGGATAAAGGCTTGTACGGCGTTGCCGCGTCGAACTTGTCGTAAATTTTCAGGCATGCGGCCGCACCTCCCCGTTTACCGGGCGGCGCGGAGTAAGTTTAAAGGTAAAATAAGTATGTAGAAAGCCCGCCTGAACCCCGTAAGACCAGAGTGCAACTCTCTGCAGGTCCACCATTTAAAACTTAAAACGGCGGTTGCACAGAATAACTGTGCGGCCGCCGTTTCTTTTGCCTTTGCCCCCTTCACGTTGTCTTGATTTTGCCCTTGCCACTCTTCCTATTGCCCTGATTTTTGCCCGCGCCTGACATTACTCTGTTTTTCCGAATGCGCTCTCTTTCAGGAGTTTATTGTGCGCCTCCATATTGCACGCCCGCACTATTTTTTATTCACGGGCGCTGTAATATTCTGCATTTTTCTGCCATTCACCTCAAAAAAGCCGTTGAATAAATTTTTCACGCGGCTATTTTTAACTTTTCTATTGACTTTTCAACTCAAATATTATACAGTAAATAAGAGATATTGTGCGCATTGCGCAGTTTGATTGCCGCAGACATTTTTGCGGCATACCGAGGAAAAATGATATATACCGTAACGTTTAATCCCTCGCTGGATTATTATGTCAAAGTGAACAACCTTAAGAGCGGAATTGTAAACCGCACCGTGAACGAATATATAACGGTGGGCGGTAAAGGCATAAACGTTTCGCTCGCGCTGAAAGAGCTGGGCAATCCGACTTACGCATTCGGGTTTGTGGGCGGATTTACCGGCAAGGCTATTGACGAACGCGTTACGGCCAATGGACTTGCGCACGAATTTCTGGAAGTCGGGGGCCAGTGCCGCATAAACGTAAAGATTAAATCCATCACGGAGACCGACATAAACGGCACGGGCGCAATAGTCACCGAAAACGACGTAAAGCGCCTCACCGCACGGCTGAACGAACTTTTAAAGCCTGACGACTGGCTTATAATCTGCGGCAGCGTCCCCCCTTCGCTCGATGATAAAACCTACGAAAACCTGCTGGGACAGATTAAGCAGGTAAAGAACATAAACATAGTTGTGGACGCCTGCGGCGGACTGCTTACTAACACCCTGAAATACAAACCGTTTTTAATAAAGCCGAACATATTTGAACTGAGCGAAATATTCGGGCTCAAGACCCTGCCGGACACAAAGCAGATAGCCGCCTGCGCAAGGAAGCTGCAAAAACTGGGCGCTCGCAACGTTATATGCTCTATGGGCAGCGACGGCGCGGTTATGGTGAGCGAGACCGACCAATCAATGTACGTGCGTGCCGTACGCGGACAGCTTGTAAACTCCGTAGGCGCGGGCGACAGCATGATTGCAGGTTTTATACACGAATACCTCAGCTCGAAAAACTACTTCTCCGCACTCAATTTTGCGACGGCGGCGGGCAGCGCCTGCGCCTTTACGCAGCACCTTGCCACGCGCGAGCAAATAGAGTACATTGAATCCATGATGCTATGACGGGGCTGTACTTCTGGCCTGCGGAAGAGCGGCAGACAAGGCTTTTAAAGGAGCTTGAAAGATACACCGGTCACCCCTGCACCGTTCTGCGCGAAAAATACGGCAAGCCGTACGCAAAAGAGGGCGGCGTGTTCTTTAACCTCTCCACAAGCGGCGGGCTGTGCGTTGCCGCCATAGGCAATACTCCGATTGGCGTGGATACGCAGCTTATCTCAGGCGGCGACTTTAAAAAAAAGTACAGCCAGGTATTAAACGCTTTTTGCGCGGAGGAGCTTGAAGAGATAGAAAACGAGCGCGACTTTATGGCGCACTGGACTGCGCGCGAGGCGTACGCCAAACTGCGCGGCGACGGCATATGGCGATATGTGCGCAGGCTGAAATTTGTGCGCGGCACGCTCTTTTCTGACGGCGAGCCGACAGAGGAACAACCTGTATTCTGCCACGAATGCGGCGCGGTTACAGCCCTGTGCGCAACCGACACACGGTTTAAAATCAAGGAAATTATACAGAGCAATACGGACGCTTTTTAAAGCGCGCATTTGCATATATCAGACATTTAACGCGCCGCGCGGCAAAATTTGCCGCGCGGCGCTTGCCATACCTCTATTTTGTTGCCTTTAAAATTTGCTTTATATGCAAAAAGCTGTTATAATATTTTTATGATATGTTTTGTAATAGCAATGGAGAGCGAGGCTGCGCCCGTATTGAAAAACATGACGGACAAAAAAGAGAGCCTCATCTTCAATAAAAAGGTGTACCGCGGCAACATATGCGGCGATGAAGCGGCCGTTGTTGTGTGCGGAGTAGGCAAAGTCAACGCCGCATGCGGCACGCAGACAGCGCTTTGGCTGGGCGCGCAGGCGATAGTAAATATCGGCGTGGCGGGCGGACTTAACAGCAGAGTAAAAGTAGGCAACATATATGCTGTTTCGCACGCGACGCAGTACGACTTCGACCTTTCACAGCTCAACGGGACACCGGTAGGCACTCTTAACGAGTTTAAAGAGCGCTGGCTGGAGCTTGCGCTTGCAGGCGAATATCCCGAAAAAAAGCTTGCCACGGGCGACAGGTTCAACGACGACAGACGCGACTATATTCTGCTCACCGACGGCTTCGGCGCGGACATACGCGATATGGAGGGCGGCGCGATTGCTCAGGCGTGCATAAACGCGGGCGTGCCCTGCTTTATATTCAAAGCCATCTCTGACGTGGCCGGCAGCGGCAGCACAACCGAGCAGTTCACGCACAACCTTGAGATGTGCTCGGACAAGCTTGAACGCAATATCTGCGGCATATATACGTCCGTAAAGCAGGAACTTGCTGCAAAAAACTGAGCCTTAAGCATTGTTATGCAACACAGGCGCAGATAAAATTTTGCTTTAAAATCTGCGACATACGGGGCATACACAAAAGGCATACAGAGGTTAAAAAATGGACAAAATTCCGTCATTTTCAAAAAATCACGATATGCTTGAGCCCGGGCTGTATTTCTGCGGAGAGAGCCACGGCGTAGCCACCTGGGATTTGCGCTTTAAAAAGCCGAACGCGGGCGATTATATAGCGCAGGGAGCGCTGCACACAATAGAGCACATCTGCGCCACCATACTGCGCAACGGTCCGCACAAGCAGGACATAATTTACTTTGGCCCTATGGGCTGCCGCACGGGTTTTTACCTGCTTACTTACGGCATACCTGCGGGTGAAGTGCGCTGGATGGTTAAAGACTGCCTTAAAAAAGTGGCCGATTTCAGCGAAGTGCCCGGCAGCAAACGCGAGGAGTGCGGAAACTATCTTGAGCACGACCTGGAGGGCGCAAAAAAAGAGTGCGCCGCATACCTTGAAGTGCTTGAAAAATTATGATAGCGCTTGGCGGAGGCTGGGATGAGGCGCTCGCCCCGCTGTTCGCCGATGAGCGCTACAAAAAAATACGCGAGTTTCTGAAGTACGAATACAGCCACTACACCGTATATCCCGATATGTACGACCTGTATAACTGTTTCCGCTTTACGCCGCTTGCAGAACTTAAAGCGGTAATTTTGGGACAGGACCCCTACCACGAACCGGGGCAGGCGCACGGACTTTGTTTTTCGGTAAAGGCGGGCGTCCAACTCCCCCCTTCGCTCAAAAACATATACAAGGAGATATACAGCGACCTCGGCATAAAGGAGCCCGACTGCGGCGACCTTACCAAGTGGGCAAAAGAGGGCGTCCTGCTTTTAAACACCACCCTTACCGTGCGCGAGCACAGAGCCAATTCGCACGCGGCGTGCGGCTGGGCGTGGTTTACCGACAGCGTTATAAAACTCATTTCAGACAAGACGGAAAATACCGTATTTATTCTTTGGGGAGGCAATGCGCGCTCCAAAAAGCCGCTGATAGACAGACAAAAGCACCTTATTATAGAGAGTGCTCACCCCTCGCCCCTCTCCGCCTACAACGGATTTTTCGACAGCAGACCCTTTTCTAAGTGCAACGACTATCTTGTAGCTCACGGCAAACAGCCGATAGACTGGGATCTGAACTGACTACCTTTTAGCTGTAGTAAGCGAAGTAATGCAAATTTTTTATTAAAACGCTGACTTTAACAAATTTTAAATACAGAGATTTTATAAGGTTTATATATAAGGCGGCCG
>DVNE01000049.1 GCA_018714625.1 Candidatus Coproplasma excrementigallinarum | reverse complement strand
CACATTTAAGCCCGTCTGACAATCGATATTTTTTTATCTTTTGATTGCTCGTCAAATTAGTGGCAGTGCTACAAAAATATACAATATATTGTGCTTACAAAATTTTACAAAACAAAATACGGAAAAACTCTTGACTTATCTTTCTGCGGCTGATATACTAAAGGCTGTAAGAGGAAGGCTTGCGCAGCTTTTGCAAAAAGGCTCTCTGTACAACTGAAAAGCCGCACGCAACTGACGAATTTCAGCGGAGCGCCATATGGCAAAACCGCGGGGAGCGTTGCGGTGTTTTTAAGGTCGTTCGTCTGGGCAGTTTTATACCTCAATGGTGTGGCGGCCCTTTTTTTACCCCTTTTTTGCGCTGAATGAGTTCCAAACAGCATTTCAGCAGCAAAAAATATGTGCGGCGTTTCATTTACGCCTTCACAAAACATCGTGTTTATTGCAATGAAAGGCAGAATTCATTCGTTTGAAAGTTTCGGCACGGTAGACGGGCCGGGAATAAGGTTTGTTGTATTCATGCAGGGCTGTCCGCTCCGCTGCAAATACTGCCATAACCCTGATACCTGGGAGTTTGGCGGCGGCACGGAATATTCTGCGGAGGAGGTTGCCGGCAACGCTTTGAGGTACAAAAGGTACTGGCGCGAAAGAGGCGGAGTTACCGTCTCGGGCGGAGAACCTCTCATGCAGATAGAATTTGTTACCGAACTTTTCCGCATACTTAAAGAAGAGGGCGTGCATTGCGCCGTGGACACCTCGGGCATAACATTCAACCCGCAGAGCGAGCGCAGTCTGGAACTGCATAAAAAGCTCATTGACTATGCCGACCTGTTCCTGCTCGATATAAAGCACATAGACGGCAACGGCTGTCGCGAGCTCACTGGCTCAGACAATAAAAATGAGCTGGCTTTTGCAAAATTCCTGTCTGATAACGGCAAGGATATATGGATAAGGCAGGTGCTTGTCCCCGGCATAACGGACGGCGACGAATATCTGCGCCGCACCCGTGCTTTCATAGACGGGCTCAAGACGGTGAAGAGGGTAGAGGTTCTGCCCTACCACACGATGGGTGTGGTAAAGTATAAAAATCTTGGCATAAGCTACCCGCTCGAAGGCGTGCAATTGCCCTCAAAAGAGAGCGTGGAAAACGCCAGAAAGATACTCGGGGCATTTTAATAAAAGTATTCGTTGCATTTAATTTTTTTGAATTGACCCGCATATATGCCTTAATGAATGGGTATTAAGGCTGCAAAATCAAACGATAACGGAACATTAACGGTATGAAAGAAGAACTTAAAAATTCAGTTTGCCTAGTAGAGATAGGCGGCTCTGCCTGCGCAGGGTGTCATCAGCTTATGCCGTCCGCAAGGCAGGCAGCTCAAAACGCTGGAATTCCCTTTTATTACTTTGACGAAAGCGAGGCTGAAGAGCTTATAAAGGAGTGGAATGTCAAGACCGTTCCCTCGCTCTTCCTTGCAGACTGCGGCGTGCCGTTTGCCGAGGCGCACGGCTACCAACCGCAGGAAATATTTGAAATCTGGATAGAATTTAAATTACAGGAGCATAAAAATGGCAGATGAAAAGGCATTGAACCATCCCGAATGGGAAGGTTTTGTAACCGGAAAGTGGAGCGACGACGAGGTAAACGTACGCGACTTCATTCAGCGCAACTACACCCCCTACGAGGGCGACGACAGTTTCCTTGCCCCCGCAACAGAGGCCACTAAAAAACTCTGGGACAGGGTTATGGAGCTCTCCGCTGAAGAGCGCAAGGCCGGCGGCGTTTTAAAGGCTGATACGGCTGTTGTGTCCACGCTCACCTCTCACGGCGCAGGCTATATAGATAAAGACCTTGAAAAGATTGTCGGTCTTCAGACGGACGAGCCCTTCAAGCGTTCCCTTCAGCCCTTCGGCGGCATAAAGATGGCAGAGCAGGCGCTCAATATGTACGGCTACGAGATTGCGCCTGAAATCAAGGAGATATTCACAAAGTACCGCAAGACGCATAACGACGGCGTGTATGACGTGTATACCCCCGAAATGCGCCTTGCCCGTCGTGCGCACATTCTCACAGGTCTGCCCGATACCTACGGCAGGGGCAGAATAGTGGGCGACTACCGCCGCGTGGCTTTATACGGCACGGACTACCTTGTTGCCTGCAAGGAGAGGGATAAGCTCAATATCAGCGGCGACATGACGCCCGAAAAGGTGCGCGACAGAGAGGAGCTTGCCGACCAGATTAAGGCGCTCAAAAACCTTGCAAAGATGGCTTCCTTCTACGGCAAGGACATCACCCGCCCCGCAGCCAATGCCGAGGAGGCTGTTCAGTGGCTGTACTTCGGCTATCTCGGCGCGGTAAAGGAGCAGAACGGCGCGGCAATGTCCATCGGCCGCAACTCCACATTCCTCGATATTTATATAGAGCGTGACCTTAAACGCGGCGTAATTACCGAGCAGGAGGCTCAGGAGATAATAGACCAGTTCGTAATGAAGCTGCGCATTGTAAAGTTCATGCGCATCAAGGAATACAACGAGCTCTTCTCCGGCGACCCTACATGGGTTACCGAGTCCATAGGCGGCATGGGAGTGGACGGCAGAACGCTTGTCACCAAAAACTCTTTCCGCGTACTGCATACGCTGGAAAACCTCGGCCCCGCACCCGAACCTAACCTCACCGTTCTCTGGTCTACCCGTCTGCCTGCAAACTTCAAAAGGTACTGCGCAAAGATTTCCATTGCCACCTCTGCAATACAGTATGAAAACGACGACCTCATGCGTCCTGAAATGGGCGACGACTACTGCATCGCCTGCTGTGTAAGCTGCATGCGCGTAGGCAAGGATATGCAGTTCTTCGGCGCGCGCGCCAACCTTGCAAAGTGCCTTCTGTACGCCCTCAACGGCGGCACGGACGAGCTTCTCAAGGACAGAGTAACAGGCAAGCCCCTTCAGGTTTCGCCCAGGTTCATGCCCGTCCTCGGCGACGGCCCGCTCGACTTCGACGACGTTATGCAGAAGTATGAGCAGATGATGGACTGGCTCGCAGGGCTGTATGTGAATACGCTCAACGTAATACACTATATGCACGATAAGTACTGCTACGAGGCGCTCGAGATGGCGCTGCACGATACGCAGGTCCGCCGCTTCTTTGCAACGGGCGTTGCAGGACTTTCATGTGCGGCAGACTCGCTCTCTGCAATCAAGTATGCAAAGGTTTATCCCATCCGCAATGAAGAGGGAGTTATAACCGACTTCAGAATAGAGGGCGACTATCCCAAGTACGGCAATAATGACGACAGAGTGGACCAGCTTGCAGTATGGCTTGTGCGCACCTTTATGACCAAGATAAAGAGCCACACAACCTACCGCGGCAGCGTACCTACAATGTCCGTTCTCACAATAACTTCAAACGTCGTGTACGGCAAAAATACGGGCAACACGCCCGATGGCAGAAGGGCAGGCGAACCGCTTGCACCCGGCGCAAACCCCATGCACGGCAGGGACAAGAGCGGCGCGCTTGCATCGCTTGAATCGGTGGCAAAACTGCCCTACGATTACTCGCGCGACGGCATCTCGAACACATTCTCCGTGACGCCCGCATCGCTCGGCAAAAATTAAATTGCACGGCACATATGCCGCAACCATTGAATATAATTTGTTATAAAAGGAGTATATATATGTCTGAAAGAGTAGAAAATTTAGTCAATATGATAGACGGATATGTAGAGGACGGCGGCCATCACCTCAACGTCAACGTGTTCAACCGCGAAACGCTCCTCGATGCTCAGGCTCATCCCGAAAAGTATCCCCAGCTCACGGTAAGGGTTTCAGGCTATGCCGTAAACTTCAACAAGCTCACCAAGGAGCAGCAGGACGACGTAATCCACAGAACCATTCACGAATCTCTCTGAGTTTTATCTCATATAAAAAGGCGCCCGCGCAGATTGCGCGGGCGCCTTTTTTACTATGGGCTTATAGATTTGAAACTGTCAAATGCATTTTTAATAAGTTGACATACAGTATGTCGTTTTTAATAAGTTACTGTAAACCGCAGTCTGCAAGCAAAAAGCAACACTCGTATACGCCTGAAATCAGACACGTAAAAAGACACAAAGCCAAAATCAGAGTTTGTACGGCGTGACCTGATATACATAGTAGTTCAGCCAGTTTATGTAGAACAGGTTTGCGGTAGAGCTCCAGTTCATCTTTATTGTGATGTGCTCAGGGTCGGCAAAATAGTTGACGGGCGGCTTTATGTCCAGTCCCTTTTTAACGTCGCGGTCGTACTCGTTTTTAAGCGTTTCGCGGTCGTATTCCATATGACCCATAACAAACACTTGTCTGTTATCGGTGCTCTTTATTATGGAAGCGCCCGCGCGCTTGGAAAAGGCAAGAATTTTCAGCTCAGGGATGTGCTGTATGTCCTTTGCGTACACTACTGTGTGGCGGGAGTGCGGCATATGGAATTCGTCTGAAATGCCGCGCATAAGCGGTTCGGGCTGGTCGGTATTTACGCGGTGATGGGCAAATATGCCAAAGCATTTTTCGCGCAGAGGGTGCTTTTTTATGCCGTAAAAATAGTGCAGCGCCGCCTGCGCACCCCAGCAAATGAAGAGGGTGGAGGTGACGTGCGTTTTTGTCCAGTCGAGTATGCCTTTAAGCTCCTCCCAGTAGGCAACCTCTTCAAATTCCATATTTTCTACGGGCGCGCCCGTAACTATAAGGCCGTCGAACCGCCTTTCCTTAATGTCTTCAAAGTTCTTGTAAAATCTTTGAAGGTGTGTCTGCTCGGTATGGGTGCTGCGGTAGGTGGCCGTCTTAATCAGCGTAATATTTACCTGCAGAGGGCTGTTGGAAAGCAGCCTCATAAACTGCGTTTCGGTAGTCTCTTTTGTGGGCATAAGGTTTAAAATGGCTATCTCTATGGGGCGTATCTCCTGCGAGTGCGCCCTTTCTTTATCCATCACGAAAATTCTTTCGCCCGTTAAAATTTTAAAAGCCGGTATTTCCTTGTCAATGACTATTGGCATCTTTTACCTCAGTTCAAAAAAATGCGCGGGCAGAGCCGCAGGTGTAGCAGGTGTTGCGCGCCGCAGGGATATGCTATGGCCGTCAGCGATAATTTTTAATCTCGCGGTCCATCTCCCGCTTTAAGTCCTTTTCCGCAAGCGAGCGCTTTTTATCGTAGTTCTGTTTGCCGCGGCACAGCGCTATCTCCGCCTTTACAAGCCCGTCTGAAAAGTAGAGCGAGATGGGTACGATAGTCATCCCCTTGGCGTTTACCTTGCCTGCAATGCGGGCTATCTCAAATTTGTGCAAAAGCAGCTTTCTGTCGCGCTTGGAATCGTGCGAGTTGAACGCTCCCGCCTTGTCGTACACGGCGATGTGCATATTTTTTATAAAGATTTCGCCGTCTTTAAGGTAGCAGAAACTATCTTTGAGCGAGCAGTTGCCCTGTCTCAAAGATTTTACTTCCGCTCCCTCGAGCTGTATTCCCGCCTCGAATTTGTCCTCTATGAAGTACTCGAACGAGGCCTGTCTGTTTACAGAAATAGTCTTTTTCATATTTAAACCATTATATCATAATCGCCGCGCAAATAAAAGCGTTTGGCAAAAAGGCGGGCATAAAATTTAAAACGGGCAATGTGTTCAGGATTATTTTTGGCTTGCCTTTTAGTTCAGCGCCCTTTCCGCTTTCCCTGGCCGCGACCGTATCCGCCCTTTCCGCCGCGTCTGAAAGAACTTTTGCGCGCTCTTTCCGATAAGCTTTTATGTCTGTTATCTGACGGGCTTTTGCGCGTACTGCCTGATAAGCTCTTGTGCGTTCTGCGTTCACTGTTGTCGTCTTTTGCTCGCCTTACTTTTGTTTCGGCGTGCTGTTGCCCGTCTTCTGCGGGTGCGTCTGCAAGCGAAAATTCGGGGCGCATATTTCCCCAGTCGCAGCCGTCTACACGTATTTTAATTCTGTCGCCGAGGCGGAACGTGCGTTCGCCCTTCAGCATAAATTTATCTTCAAGGTATTCATAGCTGCCGCCTGGCAGTTTTTCTATGCGTATAAGTCCTTCCACGGTGTTGTCAAGCTCGGCAAACACACCGAAGGAGGTTACGCCCGAAACGGTTGCTTCGTACTCCCTGCCAATGCGATCGCTCATATACACAACCTTATAAAGGCTGTCCACGTCGCGCTCGGCGCTGTCGGCGTTGCGCTCGCACTGCGAGCAGTGCGCGGCCGTCTCTGCCGCCACGGGCCCGTATTTTGTGCGCATCTCTTCAGTCTTTCCGTGCAGAACGCCCTTTATAATTCTGTGAATAAACAGGTCGGGGTAGCGGCGGATGGGGGAGGTAAAGTGGCAGTAGCAGCCGCTCGCTATGCCGAAATGTCCAAGGTTGCGCTCAAAGTAGCGCGCCTTCTGCATTGTGCGCAGCATAACCTTGTTGACTGCGGCCTCGCAGGGGTTGCCCGTTATGCGCCTTAATATATTGCTGAATTCTTCGGGCTGAGGCTGCTCACTGTCTATCTTCCCGCCTATTCCCAGATCGGACAGAAAGGAGAGGAAGTTTTCCACCTTTTCGGGGAGGGGAGGCTCGTGCACGCGGAAAGTAAAGGGTACGCCGACCTTTTCAAAATGCTCGGCAACGGCCTCGTTTGCGCTTATCATAAATTGCTCTATCACCTTTTCGGCAATAGTTCTTTCGTAGTCGGGAATAACAATTTCACCGCGTTCGTCAATATATATGTGCGCCTCTTTTACGCTCAGGTCAATGTTTCCAAGTTCCTTGCGTCGGCCTTCAAGTATGCCCTCCAGCTCACTCATAAGGCCGCACATTTCTGTAAGGTCGGGGTACTTTTCTGCCATTGCAGCGTCGCCGTTCATAAGTGCGGTTATCTCTTTGTAGGTGGTGCGGTGGTTGCTGTTTATAACGCTCTCAAAGATATCGGCGCTCACCCGCTCGCCCTGCGGAGTAAACTCCATAATGCAGCTTAAAGCGTACCTGTCCTCGCCCTCGTTAAGACTGCACGCCCCGTTAGAGAGCGCCTTTGGCAGCATTGGCAGAACTCTGTCGGGGAAATATACGCTCGTGCCACGTCTGTAAGCCTCTTTGTCAAGCGCGCTGCCGTACTTTACGTAGTGTCCGACGTCGGCTATATGCACGCCAAGAATATAGTTTTCGCCGTGCTTTTTAAGACTGACTGCGTCGTCTATGTCGCGCGTGTCGTCGCCGTCTATTGTTATAGTCAGCTCACCGCGCAGATCGCGCCTGCCGTCAAGGCTGATTTTTTCGGCGCTCACGCTCTCCGCCTGACGCACGACCTCATCGGGGAACTCCTCGTAAAGACCGTAGTTGCGTATAATGGATAGCTCTTCGGCATAAAAATCGCCGCCCTCGCCCAGTATTTCCAGTATTTTACCGTTCGGCGCTTTGCCTTCGGGGTAGGCGGTTATTGCGCAGACCACCTTCTGCCCGACTTTTGCCCCCATGGTGAGCGAGGCAGGCACAAAAATTCTCGGTGCAAATTTTGCCTGGTCGGGCACAACATAGCACGCGCCGCCCATCTTTTCAAAAGTGCCGGCAACGGCGGTGCGCCCGCGGGAAAGTATTCTGATTACCGCCGCCTCGTCCTCCGTGCCCTTGATTTTTACTGCAAGCACTCTGTCGCCGTCGAGCGCGCCGCGAAGGGAGTGGCGGGGTATAAAGTAGTCGTGCATCTCCGCCGTCTTTCCGTCGGGAATAAGGAAGGCAAAGCCGCGCTCGTTTCCCTGCAACACGCCGCTCACAGCGCCTATCTGTGCAGGGGTGCAGTATTCGCCCGAGTTTGTCTTGATTACAGCGCCCTCTTTTTCCAGCGAACGCAAGTCATTTTCGGCGGCCTTGCGCTGCTCGCGCGGAATGTTCAGCTTGGAAAAAATCTGTCTTTCCGTCTTAAAAGCCAGCTCTCCGCTTGAAAAAAGAGAATGTAAAAGTTCTTTATAATCCATAATCTTATAATTTTATATCCTGCGTGATTTAAAATTTAAAGTGTGTGCAAATGAGTTTTCTGCTCTGCGTTGCAGGCAAAATGCAGTGTGGTCTTTGGCTACTCTGTACAGACAATGCACTGAGGTGGGTATATTTATATAATGCGCCTCAATGCAGGCTGTTTTTGTGTAAGGGGCTGCCTGCACAAGTGGTGCGGGCAGCTAAATACAGTATGTGCAAAATGTCGGCAGACCGTGCGTGCAGGGTTGTATTCAATAAATAAGGGCGGCTTAAAAAAGCCGCCCTTCATCTTTTGTGGTTGTATTTAACTTATCTGAGCATTATCTGAACGACGTAAACTACAATGGAGAGTACGCCGAGCACTACAAGAGTAATCCATGTCCATTTCTTGAGTTTGCTCTCTATGCTGCGCCCCTTGTTCTTGCCGAAGAAAGTTTCGCTCGTGGCGGTTATACCCTGAATACCGTCTGAATTGCTCTTCTGGAACAGAACGACGATTATGGCTACTATTGCTGCAACAAAGAGCAGGGCCATAAAGAGAAGGGTAAATGTGATATAAAGTGTATATTCGGCGTCGGAAAGGCCTACGCCTGTACTCGAAAGAAGCGTGCTTAACATTTTCAACCTCTATTAGTTATTCAGCTTGGATTATTATATCATAACAAAGCGCAATAATACAAACAAAAAAGGGTGCGTAAATAAAATTTTTGACAGTTTTTATTAAATTTTTTTAGTGCAGACAGGGCTTTACCGTAAACGCTTTAAGTTATTTGTACGCATTAAGTTTAAGCTCGTTTTCGGCTCATACGTAGTATAGGCAGGAGCACATTTTCAGTATCTTCGGTCGGTTTTGGGAAGTGCAGTTCTGAACTTAAGCATCTCACGGCGCAATCGCTCGCGCCCTTGGGCAGGAGAGCGTCTGTCACCCAAAAGGTTTATGATAAGTATGCCGCCGCACACAAGGGCAAGCGCTATCAGCGTGGTGTAGCTTAAAAGCTGTGCGCTTTCACCCAGAACCAGCGCCGAAAACAGCGCGCCGAACAGCGGGTTTGTGCTTTTGAATACAGCAACTTTATATACTGGATTGTATTTTAAAAGGTAGCCTTGAAGAGTAAAGGCGCACGCGGAGAGGAATGCAAGGTAGAACAGCATTGCAAAACTTGTCGGAGCCTGAGGATATATTCTGCCGCCAGTGGCTGCGCCTATCACGATAAGCGCAACTCCGCCGCAAAAAAACTGCCAGCCGCACAGCGTGGTTGTGTTCTCCCTGCGCGAAAATACTTTTACAAATCCTGCCGCCATGGCTGCGGAAATTCCCGAAAGTATTATAAGTCCCTCGCCATTAAAGGTGAAGTTGAAGTCAAGCCCCTCAAGGTTCATAACAATCACGCCGCCGAAACCTAAAACGCAGCCCGCAAGTTTTATAAGCGTAAAACGCTCGGTACGGAAAATAAAGCAGGCGGCAATTATAGTAAAGAACACGCCCAGACCGTTCAGAACCGAACTTTTGACGCCCGAAAGGTGCGCAAGCCCGATGTAAAAGCAGGTGTACTGCAATGCCGTCTGAAATAGCGCCACCACAGCTACGCACCATAAGTTTCTGCGCTTGGGCAGCAGTATCTTTTTTTGTGAAATCGAGCCGAATAACAGCACCAGAACGCCCGCAAGGGTGAAGCGCACGCCTGCAAACAGTATTAAAGAGGAGTAGGAGGAGGTGTCCACCCCGAACAGCTTATAGCCGAGTTTTACGCACGGGAACGCGCTGCCCCAAAGCATACAGCATATTATCGCGCCCAGCACGACTACATAGTTTTTGGTAAAAAATTTGTCTGCCCTGAATTTAATCATTATATCTCTTAAAAAGCCGCGCAGCGGTGCGCCTTGTCAGCGCGCGGGCGGCCTGCAAATATTTTCGCAATAGATTATATGCCTGATTGCATTTTTTTGCAACTCATTTTCAGGGCGCGTTTTTCGGTCGTTTTTTAAAGTGCATTTGCGTTTGTTTTGCTGTTTTAAAATGTCCGTTCTGCGCCCTTAAGCTTTATTATGTGCGTTTATATATTTTTCGCCGCTATAAGCTGCGGTTTGCATGCGTAGACAAGTAAAATTCGTGTAAAAGCCGGCACTCTTTTTAAGCTTTTAAGGTATAATCTAACGCAAAATTAAGCACACAAGGCGAGTAAAT
>DVNE01000048.1 GCA_018714625.1 Candidatus Coproplasma excrementigallinarum | reverse complement strand
CCGCTTAATATGCACTTGAAAATTAAAAAAATATACCTTTTCAAACGCCTGAAATATACGTTCGTTGCGGCATATTGCCGCGCCTTTTTATTTTTTGAGCAGCGCTATCGTCACCTTTTCGCCGTTGATGTTCTGCTCCTTTACAAATGCGCCTTCGGGTGCGGGGAAGGGTGAAACGCTGTCTGCAAGCACATCCTTGGCAAACTGCGCGGCCTGCATTACCTTTGCGGCGCGGCCTTCGGCTATATACCACACGCCTATTCTGTCGGTCACCTCGAAGCCCGCCTCCTTGCGCATATTCTGTATCTTGGATACAATCTCGCGCTCTGCGCCCTCCTCGATAAGCTCCTCGGTAAGCTCTGTGGACAGCGCGACGGTTATTCCCTTGTCAGACTGCGCCACATAGCCGTTTGCGCTCTCTGAGAACACCTGGAGGTCTTCGAGTTTGAGGCTCACGCCGAGGTCGGGTATCACATATTCGCCGTCTGCGCGGATGCCTGCAAGCACCTCTTCGGGATTGCAAGCGGCGATAAACTTGGATATTGCGCCAAGCTGCTTGCCGTACTTGGGGCCGAGCGTCTTGAGCTGAGGCTTTAATTTATGCTTTATATAGAGGGACGCATCGGTTGCCACCGTCATTTTTTTGACGTTGAGCTCCTCGAGCACGATAGATTTTTCCTCTTTGGAGAGCGTCAGGGGCTTTTCGGAAACGACTACCATTTCGGCGAGCGGCTGACGGTTTTTGAGGTTGCCGGCATTGCGCGCAGACCTGCCGTTGACTACTATCAGCGTAACCCCCTCCATTGCGCGCTCCAGCTCCTCGTCTATAAAGCTCTCGTCCGCCTCGGGGAAGCGGCAGAGGTGAACGGACTCGGGCGCGTCCTTGAAGAACTGAGGCACAAGATTTCTGTACATCATCTCTGCAACAAACGGCGTATAGGGTGCGGTAACTTTTGCCAGGGTGACGAGCACGGTATAAAGCGTGGTGTATGCGGCGGCCTTATCCTCCGTCATATCGCTGCCCCAGTAGCGTTCGCGGCAACGGCGCACGTACCAGTTTGAAAGAATATCGGCAAAGTCCTGAATGGCGCGCGAACTGTCGGTTATCTCGTAGCGGGCAAGATGCTCGTCCACAAGCTTTACAAGGCTGTTGAGCTTGGAGAGTATCCACTTATCCATCAGCGAAAGCTTGCAGTCCTTGAGAGAGTATTTTGAAGGTTCGTACTTATCTATCTCGGCATACAGCGTAAAGAATGCGTAGGTATTCCACAGCGTGCCGAGGTATTTGCGCTGCGCTTCAGACACGGCCTCTTCATAGAACCTCGAGGGCAGCCAGGGTGCGGAAGAGGTATAGAAGTACCAACGCACGGCGTCGGCGCCCTGCTTATCGAGTACCGACCAGGGGTCAACCACGTTGCCCTTGTGCTTGGACATTTTAATGCCGTTTTTATCGTTGACGTGCCCTAAAACTATGCAGTTTTTAAAGGGCGAAACGCCGAAGAGTATGGTGTTTATTACGAGCAGCGTATAGAACCAGCCGCGCGTCTGGTCGACGGCCTCTGAAATAAAGTCTGCGGGGAAGGTCTCCTTGAACAGGTCGGCGTTTTCAAACGGGTAGTGATACTGCGCGAAGGGCATAGAGCCCGAATCGAACCAGCAGTCTATAACCTCGGGCGTGCGCTTCATCTTGCCGCCGCACTTGGGGCAGGTACAGGTGAGGTTGTCGAGGTACGGTCTGTGCAGCTCTATCTGCGCGTCGGGCGCAAGGCCGCACTTTTCCTTGAGCTCCTTTTTAGAGCCCATTACCTCTATCGCGCCGCAGTCGGGGCATACCCACACGGGCAGGGGCGTACCCCAGTACCTGTCGCGCGAAAGACCCCAGTCTATGACGTTTTCAAGGAAGTTGCCCATGCGGCCTTCCTTTATTGTTTCGGGCATCCAGTTTACAGAGCGGTTTGCAGCCTTAATCTGCTCCTTTACCTTTGTAACCTCTATGAACCAGCTCGAGCGTGCATAGTATAAAAGGGGCGTATCGCAGCGCCAGCAGTGGGGATAGTCGTGCTCAAAGGGCACTACTTTGAAGAGGCTACCCTGCTCTTCGAGCATCTCTATTATGATTTTATCCGCCTTTTTGGCGAAGAGACCGCTGAGCTTGGGGAACCTCTCGTCGAAGCAGCCGCGCTCGTTGACGAGCTGAACGACGGGCAGGTTATAGCGCTTGCCCACCTTATAGTCGTCCTCACCGAATGCGGGCGCAATGTGAACGACGCCCGTGCCGTCGGCCATTGTAACGTAGCCGTCGCACACGATATAGTGCGCCTTAAGGGGCGCGTTTGCGGGCGATAGACGCTTTACTTCCGCAACCGTTTCGGGGAACAAGGGCTCGTACTCCAGCCCCTCCCACTCTTTGCCGCGTTTTTCGGCAATTATTTTATACTCTTCAAAGAAGTTGCCGACAAGCGCCTTGGCAAGTATATAGCGAACGCCGTCCGTCTCTATCTCCACATAGAGCTCGTCGGGGTTCATGCACAGCGCAACGTTTGAAGGCAGCGTCCAGGGCGTGGTAGTCCAGGCAAGTATATATCTGCCCTCTTCGCCCTTTACCTTGAAGCGTGCGACTACGGAATTTTCCTTTACAAGCTTATATCCCTGCGCTACCTCGTGCGAGGAGAGCGCCGTGCCGCAGCGGGGGCAATAGGGTACAATTTTGTGGCCCTTATATAAAAGTCCCTTTTCGTGCATGGTTTTGAGCGCCCACCACTCAGACTCTATATAGTTATCGTCGTAAGTTACGTAGGGGTTCTCCATGTCCGCCCAGTATCCGACGCGTTCAGACATTCTCTCCCACTCGCTCTTATACTTCCACACGGACTGCTTGCACTGTTTAATGAACGGCTCTATGCCGTACTTTTCGATGTCCTGCTTGCCGTCCATGCCGAGCATCTTTTCCACTTCGAGCTCGACGGGCAGACCGTGCGTATCCCAGCCGGCCTTGCGCAGTACGTGCTTGCCCTTCATTGTCTGATAGCGGGGAATGAGGTCCTTCATAACTCGCGTCAGAATGTGGCCGATGTGCGGCTTGCCGTTTGCCGTGGGAGGGCCGTCGTAAAAAGAGAACTCCTCTGCGCCCTCGTTCTGCTCCACCGACTTTTTAAAAATGTCGTTCTTGTTCCAGAAATCGATTACTTCCTGCTCCCTTGCAGGGAAGTTTAAGGTTGTATCCACCTTCTTGTACATAAAAAAACTCCTTGTGCGGCCCGAGCGGATAAAGAATTTGCGCCGAATAAAAAAATAAAGCCCACGTTATTCCGGACACCGAAAAACGAGTGCTTTTTATACCGAACGCCTGTTATACCGTGCGGTAAACCACCAAAACAAACTGATATTTGCCATAACTTGTAACGGGTTATGAAACCGTATCCGCTTAATTGCACGCAGGCACACAGCCGCTGTTTGCAACCTGATACGTTGAGCTGTAAAAGGCGCGTAAATTTTTGCGCGCGTTCGGCAGATAAGCTGGGAGGAGATAACCTTTAAACGCCGCTGCTCTCTTGCACCAACCGAAAGCTCTCTTAAAGCGGAAAGTAAAAAGGCGTTGCCCTCCGTCGTCGCCTTTATATTAAATTTGCATTTTTATTATAACCTAACCCGCAATCAAAGTAAAGCAATTTATGCCATATTTCAAAAACGCACCCCTTTAAATAAAATAATCAGCCATACTTTATCGGCTGTTAAGTTGATATATCAACCTATTATCAATCTATAAGTACAGCTTATCCCCAGTATAATAAATATTTATAGTTTTCTCTATATATATATATCTTTATGCATATTGACATAAAAAAATCAAGGTGATAGAATATACTTATATTTATAATTAAAAAGTATTTAAAAGCTGGTTAATTTAATTATTTATGCAATTATGCACTTTATGGTGCTATTAACACATAAAATGTTTACTGCTTCAAAGGAGGGCATTATGAAAAAGAAATTTATAATTTTGCTTTTTGTCATTTTAATGGCGACTGCAGGCGGTGCGGCGGCGCTTTGCGCCTGCTCAGACGGCGATACTGCCACTCTCGACGCGCCCCAAAACTTTATGATTTCTGACGAGTTTTTTATACTTTGGGATAAAGTTGACGGCGCAGAGCGTTACGTTTTAGAAATCGACGGTGTACAGTACGAAACCGAAGACAATTGCTTTGAAATGCAGGAAATGATAGATAACGTACACCCTGTAAACGTTAAGGTAAAGGCAATAGCCCCCTCAACAAAAAACAATTCTGACTGGGTGGAATATACATATGAACAGCCAACCGCAGCACTTAAATATAATCTTTTAGATGACGGCAGCGGCTACGCTGTAAAAAAAGCAAACGACAGCTCATATGTAAGAGGACTTGAGGGCAGGGTGGTAATTCCAGATTACTACAATGGTCTGCCAGTTACACAAATTGCCGAAGAGGCCTTTGGTGAGGAGCAATATGAAGGATTTAATCCGGAGTACGGAATAAACTGCAACAATAAAACGACTAGCGTTCGTATGCCTCACTTTTTAAAACACATAGGCAAAGATGCATTTTATGCCTGCGTAGCCCTTAAAGACATTGATCTCCCTTCAAATCTCAGCGACGTTACCATTGGAATGAGGGCTTTTGAACATTGCTATGCGCTTGAGAGCATAGACCTATCATATGCGACCGAACTCGGTTCATACGCATTCTATTCCTGTAAATCATTAAAAAACATTATTTTACCTGATGATCCCCCTTTGATTGATATATGGGTCTTTCATTATACTGCATGGTACAATTCCCAGCCCCAGGATCAACCAATAGTATTAGATGGCGATATCCTCTATGAATATAACGGCCGTCCGGAAGACGGTATATACCAGATACCCGAAGGCATAAAGGCCATAAGCGGAGGGGCATTTGTAGTAACTAAAATTACCAGACTGATTATTCCCGATGGAGTTACGCTTTTAGGAACAGAAATGTTTTACCCGAGTAAGATAGAAGAAGTTGTGCTTCCATCCGACCTTAAGTCAATTCCCGACTCCACATTTCGGAATTGTAAAGAGCTCAGACAAGTATGCGTGTATGGAGAGGAACAGAACGCCAAAGACGGCTATTTTATTCTGCCCGATACGCTCACTTCAATCGGAGAATGGGCATTCAACGGGTGCAGCGCTGATACGGTTGTTATACCCAATAAAGACATAACAATAAAGGGACGTGGGCTACCCTATACACTTAACAAAGTAATCTGGTGCGGACAAGAGATAGACGGCGAAACTTTTAAAGATATGTTCAATATATACTAATAAAAAACGTAAATAGTGGCAACAGCCATTATTATATTAAACTGCGGCTCAGCCGCAAAAATAACAAAATAAACACCGATACCTGTATAAAAGGAGGGACTTGATATGAAAAAGGTAATAGCTTTTATTTTTACGGCCGGCTTTATGGCAGCATTTGCTGCATTTGCCGCCTGCTCCCAGACGGAACTGCAAGCGCCCGAACTGCCTGCGCCCACAAACATTCACTTTGAGCAGGAAGATCTTATTACTTGGGACAAAGTTGAAGGTGCCGGGTTTTACATTGTTGAAACTTATGGCTCTCAGCAAGAGGTTGATAGTAACTACTTCACCTTTGAGCCACCCGAAGAAAACACAACCATAAAAATTATGGCTGTTTCCAACAACCTCTCTCACTCAGATTCTGAATGGGCTGAATACCTTTACGAAGCCCCCACCCCTGCACTTAAATATACATTGACTGATGACGGTAGCGGCTACGAAGTTTCAAGTCAGGACGACTCTACTTGCGAGGGACTTGAAGGCAGGGTAGTAATACCAGATTTCTTTAATGATATGCTTGTTGTAGGTATTGCCAACAACGCATTCAGATTAGATTATAGTGGAAATTCACTTAATGAAGATGCCGGACTCGGAATAAACAACGTTACCACAAGTTTCCGTCTTCCCTCACATCTTAAAAGTATTGGCTCAGGCGCCTTTTCATATTGTATCGCACTTGAAGAAATAGTCATACCGCCTTCCGTGGAATATATAGGGTCTGGAGCCTTCAGCACTTGCCTTAATCTTAAAAAGATAACCCTGCCCCCAAACATCACAGAATTATACAACACTTTTATAAATTGTGAATCATTGACTGAAATTTCCATCCCTTCCAGCGTGCAAACTTTATCAACCAGCGCATTTTCGTATTGCTATTCGCTGAGAAGCGTTACAATTCCACAGGGATTAAAATACATAGGCAGACGCGTATTTTTCTACTGTTGCAGGCTTAAAAATGTTATTATCAGCAACAGCGTAGAAGAGATAAGATTATCGGCGTTCTCTGAATGTTATAGGCTTAAAAATGTGTTCTACTGCGGTACAGAAGAGCAGTTCAACCAGATAGCTTATCCGGGTTTAAGCTCCGAAATTAATAGCATCGCCTATTACAATGCGGCAACAAAATATTTCTACTCTGAAGAGCAGCCGACCGAAGAGGGCAACTTCTGGCACTATGCCGAGGACGGCAAAACCCCGCTTATATGGGACTGAGCCCCAGCGCCATTTAAGCATAGCATACGGCAGGGCGAGTTTTGAATAGTTAAGTTTCAAAGGCTGTAAAATAACATTCACCTTTATGGCAAGCTATATTTAAGGCTTACCGGGTAGTCATCAAAAGACCAACATAATAATTCAACGGCGGGCGCGCAGAATTGCGCGCCCGCCGCTCTGGTTTATCATAATTTAAAGTTTTTACCTGAAACCAATTCTTTTTATTTTACAAGGTCTGAAAGCTTTTTCGAGTTTAAAAAATTTGTTATTACCTCGTCAAGCTCGCGCCACAGCGGAAGAGTGAGGCAACTTGCCGCATTTTCGCAGGGGACGTCTGAATAGAGGCAGGATACGGGCGCAATAGGCCCCTCCGCCGCCACTATTATTTCGCCTACAGAACATTCCTCAGCAGGCTTTGCAAGGCGGTAGCCGCCGCTTTTGCCGCGCGCGCTGAGCACAAGCCCCGCCGCCGAGAGCGGCCCCATAACCGCCTCTAAATACTTTACGCTTTCGTGCTGGCGTTCAGCTATATCGGTGAGCGAAATATTCGTTCCGTCGTTGTGCTGGGCAAGGTCTATCATAACCTTGAGGGCGTTGCGCCCCTTAGTAGTTATCATCATAATAATCAGCCGCCGTATTCAATCATTTTTTCTATGCACTTTACTGCGGCAAGGCGCGTTTCCTCCGCCATTACAATCTCTTCACCGCCCGCGCCGCATACCGCGTTATAGACATCAGCAAGCGTAGTTATCTTCATATTGTGGCACAACAGGTCTTTAGAGAGCGGATAGAACTTCTTTTCAGGGCACTTGAACTGCAAGTGCTGCACTATGGCGTTCTCCGTACCTATTATAAATTCCTTTTTATCCGACTTTTCGGCAAAGTCCATTATGCCCGTAGTAGAGCCCACATAGTCGGCAAACTCTGTAACTTCGGGGCGGCATTCGGGGTGTACGAGGAATAACGCCTCGGGGTGCGCGGCTTTGGCCTTAAGCACGTCGGCCCTGGTCATTCTTGCGTGCGTGGGGCAGCCGCCTGAAACGAGTTTGAAATTCTTTTCAGGGATATGGTTTTTAACATATGTGCCGAGGTTAATATCGGGTATAAAAATTATATCCTTCTCAGGTATGGCACGGCAGATTTTTACCGCGCTCGACGAAGTGACGCACACGTCACACACCGTTTTAAGCTCGGCCGTGGTATTTACATAGGCGACCACAGCATAGCCGGGCAGGCTCTCTTTGAGCTGAAGAATGAGCTCCTTATCCATCTGCTCAGCCATAGGGCAGCCCGCGTCAGCATTGGCAAGTATGACCTTTTTTGAGGGCGAAAGCATTTTAACCGTCTCCGCCATAAAGCGCACTCCGCACATAACCACCGTAGACTGAGGCGCTGTTTTTGCCTTTACCGAAAGAGCGTAGCTGTCGCCGGTGAAGTCTGCCACCTCGCAGATTTCCTCGCTCATATAGCTGTGCGCGAGTATGCAGACGTCGCGTTCCTTTTTAAGCCTTAAAATATCCTGCTGTAAATCTTTTAACATTAACAACTCCGTAAGCCGTGCGGTTTTCCGACTGCGGCAATTCCTATAAATACAATATGATTATATCACAATCGTTGGGCGCGGTCAACAGTATGCGCGCGGTAAAAGTTTACAAAAGGCTTTTAAAGCAGTGTTTTTAATTTTGTGCAAAAAGCTTTTTAAATTGTCAATAAAAATTTAATTGATTGCGGCATATTGCCGCATCAATTGAGTTTATCGGTAATAAATACCGCCACACCGACAGAATTTATTAATTTCGGCATATTGCCGCACCAATCCAACGCGCAAGCGAGTT
Source organism: Candidatus Coproplasma excrementigallinarum (assembly GCA_018714625.1). Taxonomy (GTDB): domain Bacteria; phylum Bacillota; class Clostridia; order Christensenellales; family Borkfalkiaceae; genus Coproplasma; species Coproplasma excrementigallinarum. The sequence continues at coordinate 4,759 of DVNE01000048.1, read as the reverse complement.
TTTAATAATTATAACCAAAGGCTTTTTATTCTGAATATTTACGGGCGCAAGGAAGGTTTCCTTCCGCCAGCGCAACACAATTTGCGCATACCTACGCCTCAGCAGGGTGAATTGCCGCGATTATACTTTTGTGGGCGCTTAAATATCGCGGCAAGAGGGGCTGGCCCCTCCACTCACGAAAAATGCCGCGCTCGGCCAGCGCGGCATTTTTGTGATACCCTGTCAAAACCCCGCAGATACAAGCAAGACGAGGAGCGTGCGGAACGGTGCGAGGGAGTTTACATAGACGTAAATGACCGAACACACCCGTAAGCGCGACAAAGTATTGCGAAGTATATGCGGGGTTTAGCGGATTTTATAGTATGTTGTTATTCAAGCTCAAACGCGCCCGTATAGAGCTGATAGTACTGCCCCTTCTGCTCGAGCAGCTGTTCGTGCGTGCCACGCTCGATTATGCGGCCGTGGTCGAGCACTATTATTACGTCGGAGTTCTTTACCGTGGAAAGACGGTGCGCTATAACAAACACCGTGCGCCCCTTCATAAGGGCGTCCATGCCACGCTGCACTATCGCCTCGGTACGCGTATCAATCGACGAGGTTGCCTCGTCAAGGATCATTACGGGCGGGTCGGCAACTGCCACGCGCGCTATTGAAAGCAACTGGCGCTGTCCCTGCGAAAGGTTTGCTCCGTTGCCCGATATTGAGGTGTTGTAACCTTCGGGCAGTCTGTTTATAAAGTCGTCCGCGCCCGCAAGCTTTGCCGCGGCAATGCACTCCTCGTCAGAGGCGTCCAGCCTGCCGTAGCGGATATTTTCCATAACCGTGCCCGTGAACAGGTTGGTATCCTGAAGAACCATGCCGAGAGAATGGCGCAGGTCGGCCTTCTTGATTTTGTTTATGTTTATGCCGTCGTAGCGTATCTTGCCGTCGGCTATATCGTAGAACCTGTTGAGAAGATTAGTTATGGTAGTCTTGCCCGCGCCCGTTGCGCCTACAAATGCCACCTTCTGGCCGGGCTTTGCATAAAGCGATATATTATGAAGTACGGGCTTGCCTTCGTCGTACTCAAAGTCAACGTCGAACATACGCACGTCGCCCTCGAGTTTTGAATATGTGACCGAACCGTCCGCCTGATGAGGATGCTTCCACGCCCACATACCTGTGCGCTCCTGCGTTTCCACAATGTTGCCGTCCACTTCCTTCGCCCTTACCAGGGTGACGTAGCCATCATCCACCTCGGGCGGGCGGTCAATGAGGTCGAACACGCGCGCCGTACCTGCAAGCCCCATAACTACCGAGTTTACCTGCTGGGAAACCTGGTTTATGTTGCCCGTAAACTGCTTTGCCATATTGAGGAAGGGCACAACTATGCTGACGCCCATTCCTATGCCCGAGAAACTTACGTTGAGCACGTTGAAGGTGACGAACACGCCGCCTATGATAGCAAGCACGACATAAAGCACGTTACCTATATTGAAGAGCGCGGGCGCAAGCATATTGGCGTATCTGTTGGCGCGGCGGCTGGCTTCGTACAGTCTGCCGTTGACCTCGTCAAAGCCCTTCTCTGCGGCCTCTTCGTGGCAGAAAGTTTTTATTACCTTCTGGCCGGTGAGCATCTCCTCTATGTAGCCCTCCTCCTCGCCTATGACCTTCTGCTGCTTTACGAAGTAGCGGGCGCTGCCGCCGCCTATGCGCTTGGTGACGAGCAGCATTATGGCCGTGCCTGCAAGCACCACCAGCGTGAGCCACAGACAGTAGTAGAGCATTATTATGAACACCGAGAGCACCGTTATGCCAGAAATGAGTATCTGGGGGCAGGACTGCGAAATCAACTGGCGCAGAGTATCTATATCGTTGGTATAGTAGCTCATTATGTCGCCGTGGCTGGTGGTATCGAAGAACCTTATGGGCAGTTTCTGCATGCCGTTGAACATCTTTTCGCGCAGTTTTTCAAGCGTGCCCTGCGTTATTACAGCCATCAGCTGACCAAACGCCGTGCCTGTGAGTATGGACACGACGTACATTGCAATAAGAATGTATACGTCTGTGAGTATGGGGCCCTTGACCTGCTCCCAGGTGAGAGCGCCCTCGAGGGCTTTTGTTATGTTCTCTATGACGCGCTGCATGAATATTGCGGGTACAGCACCCACTATCGCGGTGAGCGATATGCAGGCAATGGCCACGGGCATCAGCACGGGATAGAACGAATATACAGTTTTAAGCAATCGGCGAAGGACGCCTTTCTTTTTAGTCTGCAAGGTCGTGTCCCTCCTTGTTCTGCGATGTATAAACTTCGCGGTAGATGGCATTGCGCTTTATCAGCTCGGCATGGCTGCCGATGTCGTCTATTCTGCCGCCGTCCATTACTATTATTCTGTCAGCATCCTCAACCGAGGCCGTGCGCTGTGCAATTATTATCTTTGTTGTGGCAGGGATGTAGTCCTTGAGCGCCTTCCTTATCTTGGCGTCCGTGTGCGTATCCACGGCCGAAGTAGAGTCGTCAAGGATGAGCACCTTGGGCTTTTTAAGAAGTGCGCGCGCTATGCACAGCCTCTGCTTCTGTCCGCCCGAGACGTTCGCGCCGCCCTGCTCTATATATGTATTGTATTTATCGGGGAAACGCTCTATAAACTCGTCTGCGCAGGCCATGTGGCAGGCCTCTTTAATCTCATCATCCGTGGCATTGGCATTGCCCCAGCGCAGGTTCTCTGATATCGTACCCGAAAACAGCACGTTCTTTTGCAGCACCATTGCAACGCTGTTGCGCAGCGTTTCCAAGTCGTACTGCTTTACGTCGATGCCGCCCACCTTTACGGTGCCTTCGGTGACGTCGTACAGACGGGAAATGAGCTGCACTAGCGTGGATTTTGAAGAGCCCGTGCCGCCGATTATGCCTATCGTTTCGCCCGATTTAATGTGCAGGTCTATGCCCGAGAGCGCCCACCTTTCGGCAGCGGCCGAGTACTTGAAGCTTACGTTATCGAAGTCTATCGAGCCGTCCTTGACGTCGTATACGGGTTCAGCGGGATTTTCAAGCGAGCTCTCTTCCTTGAGAACCTCGACTATACGCCTGCCGGATTCGCCCGCCATTGCTATCATGGTGAACGCCATGGAGAGCATCATGAGGTTGTTGAGCATCATAAAGCCGTATGTAAGTATGGACGAAAGCTCGCCCACGCCTATCGACCAGTCCTCGCCGTACGTTGTGATGACGAGGTACGAGCCGAATGACAGCACGACGCACATAACGACATACAGACAGAACTGCATTATGGGCTGGTTGAAGGCAAGTATTCTTTCGGCCTTCTGGAAGTCGCTCCTCAGATCGTGAGCGGCAGCGCCGAACTTCTTTTGTTCGTAGTCCTCGCGCACGTATGACTTGACCTCGCGCGCGGCGCGTACATTCTCCTGAATGGAGTTGTTCAGTCTGTCGTACTTGCGGAACGCCCTGCGGAAGAGCGGAATGGTCTTGGACACTATAATCACGAGGCCGACGGCAAGTAAAGGCACGACGAACACGAACACCCACGCAAGGCTGCCGCCCATTACGAACGCCATTACAAAGCTGAATATAAGCATGAGCGGGGAACGTATTACCAACCTTATTATAAGCATATATGCGTTCTGTACGTTGGTTACGTCGGTAGTCATTCGGGTTATGAGCGAGGATACATTGAACTTATCTATATTTTCAAAGGAATACGATTGAATTTTATAGAACATATCCCTGCGCAAATTCTTTGCAAGCCCGCTAGACGCCGCAGCGCACATCGCGCCCGAAGACACGCCGAACACGAGCGAAAGGCCGGCCATTACCACGAGAACGCCGCCGTATGCGAGAATTTCGTTGAGGTCGCAGTTCTCCTGAATTTTGTCTACGAGCAGGGCTATAACAAAGGGAATAAGGCACTCGAAAAATACTTCGAACATTACAAGCACAGGCGTGGCAACAGATTGTTTTTTGTATTCACGCAGACTGTGCGCAATTTCCTTTACCATAAAACCTCCTTCCAAGTAAAATCAACAAATACGGCGCGCCGTCCTTTGCCATAACAAGGTAAAAACAGCAAGCTTTACGGGCGGAAAATTCACCGCCGTTAAATGCGCCGAAGCTTTAGCACAAGTAAAGTTAAACGAATTTTAGCAGAAAAATATTTAGATGTCAAACAATATAAAAGAATTATCTCACAAAAAAAATTGTCCGACTTTTGCACATCTTTTTTGTTAAATACAAGCAAAAAAATATTTGCCGTTCTTTACACGGAGGGCTTTTTCTGCTATAATTTTTACATAAAATCGAATGGAATACATTAACCATATTATGAAAAAGTGTAAAATAACCGTCATGAAAAAGGTTGAACACGCCGACCTTATAAAAAAGTTTGAAAACCCCATAGAGCACGCCTGCGATATGCGCGAGGGAATGGTTTTTATATCAAACGGCTGGACGCGGCCGGAGGGGCTGTGCCTGAGCGCCTGGGAGAGCATGTCTCCCTTCGTGCTGGCGCTCGCCTGCGGTGGAGAGAATATATACGACGGCTGGATGAAGAACAAAAAATCGGCAATGATTTCCTGCAACGACGGTTTCCGCCCCGTAAGCTTTTATATCGAGGCTCTGGACGAGGACGCCGATTGACCGCCATATATGCCGCAAATACTACAAAAATTTTATATATAACAGAATGTACTGTAGACCGCGCAGCTTTTGGAATTATACGGGCATAAGAGCGGCATAAATCAAAAAAATCTGATTTTTAGT
>DVNE01000047.1 GCA_018714625.1 Candidatus Coproplasma excrementigallinarum | reverse complement strand
GGCATAGACGAGCCGAAGAACCTGGAAGAACAGGGCCTTAAACTTGTGGGCAAAGACGTGTTTGAAAAGCTGATTAAGGGCTACACCGAAAAACAGTGGGGCAAGAGCTGCAAAGATTTGCCCGCATTTATCATAAAGAGGCTGCCCCTGCGCTTTGTTTACGACAACAACTATTTCAACGACCGCTACCAGGGCATTGCCGAGGGCGGCTACACCAAACTTGCCGAAAAACTGCTGGAAGGCACCGAAGTGCTGCTTGAAACGGAGTATTTCGACTTCATTAAGCAAAATCCCGATATCGCGCAAAAGACGGTATATACCGGAATGATAGACGAATTCTTCGGCTACAAGTTGGGCGAGCTGGAATACCGCTCCCTCCGCTTTGAAACAAAGCGCCTTGATACGGAAAACTATCAGGGCAACGCCGTTGTCAACTACACCGAACGCGAAGTGCCCTACACCCGCATTATAGAGCACAAGCACTTTGAAAAGGCGCAGAGCCCCGTAACCTATATCACGGCAGAATATCCCGCGACATGGCACAAGGGCGACGAGCCTTACTATCCCGTAAACGACGAAAAGAACAATGCGCTCTGTGAAAAATACAGAGCGCTTGCCGAAAAAGAAAAGAACGTCATATTCGGCGGCAGGCTGGGAAGTTATAAGTACTACGATATGGACAAGGTTATAGCCGCCGCGCTCGACTGTGCGGAAAAAGAGCTCGGCTGAAAGATTTTTTAAAAAGTCTGACCTTTAATATCTGAATTTTGGAAATATTCGGCTCTTGGCTGATTGACAAATATAATCTGCATTTTGCAGCTTAAATTCAATTAAGCCGAATATATGCCTCAACTATTGTGTATCAAAGCGGCGGGGCGCGCAATTCTGCGCGCCCCGCCGTTTCTATTATCTACGCCAAACAATTTAAATTCAATAAAAACATATGCAGATATTGATTTAAATGCCACAGCGTGATATAATATTATTGTGAAAATATTCGACATAATTTTTAAAAACGACCTTGAAGGCGCAGAAAAGCTGTTCGTAAAGGGCGGCACATACGACGGCGAAAAAAACTGTCTTGCTATAGAAAGGCAGACGGCCGACTTTGAAACATACTTCAATCTGCTGCCAGCGTGGGAATACGCCTTATACTGCGGAATAGAAAAGGTACGCCTCGACCTCCAGGCAAAAGGCAGCTACCTGTTAGAGCTGAACGAGCGGCTTAAAAACGGCGCGTGCCGCAGACTTGCGGCTTACGAATGCGACGGGAACTGCTCAGTCCCCCTTGATATTTCGGGCATATTGCGCGGCGGATATGTATTTTTTAGGGTGACGGCACACGGCCGCTGCGAAATTTACGGCGGTGCGTGGCGTGCGGAAAAAGAGGCCGAAAGAAATGTTAAAATAGGCATAGTGATTTGCACTTACAGGCGTGAAGAGTATGTTGCCGCAAACCTTGAGCGAGTGGCGGCCGCAATGGAGCTTGAACCCGAATTTACAGAGCGGCTGCATTTTTTTGTTATAGACAACGCCAAAACGCTCAAACTTGCCGACGGCGATTTTTATACCGTGATACAAAACCGCAACCTGGGCGGGAGCGGCGGCTTTACGCGCGGAATATGCGAGGTTTGCGCCGACAGAAGCTTTACTCACTTTTTGCTGATGGACGACGACATCTACTTCGATTTTTGCACATTGAAGCGCACATATGCCCTTTTGAGTATGCTTAAAGAGGAGTACGCCAACGCAACGATAGGCGGCGCGATGATGTATATGGACAGACCGTGCGTACAGCACGCCTTCGGCGAAAAATACAACGGTCTGCGCGCAATTTCCTTCAATTCGCGGCTGGATATGACGCTGCCTGAAAATCTTATAAAAAACGAGTGCATACCCGAGCCCGACTACTTCGGCTGGTGGTACTGCTGTATGCCCGTAAATACGGTGGAAAAATACGGCCTGCCCTTCCCCTTCTTTATAAAGTTTGACGACATAGAGTATTGCCTTAGAGCAATGGAGACGCCCATAATCACCAGCGGGCTTGCCGTATGGCACCAGGACTTTACTTTGAAATACTCGCCCACCCTTGAATACTACAAGCGCAACGAGGCTGTAAACGCCGTACTGCACCAGAATGCAGGCGCGCTGAAAATGGCCGTAAGGTTTGCCTATTTTGCCTTTAAGGCGCTTACAATGAAAAACTACGAGGCAAGCGAGCTTTTGCTGCGCGGGTATGACGACTTTTTCCGCGGTCCGCAGTTCTTCCTTGAGGCCGACTCTGTGCGCGTTAACGAGCAAGTCAGAGAGCATTTGCCGCAATGGCTCACGCCCGAAGAAATTGCCGTACAATGCGGGATTGCGCCTTCGGCTGAGGATATACCCGAGCATCCGAATACCGGAAAACTTTTCAATCTGCTGCGTACTGCCATTTCTGCCGAGAACTTTTTGCCTGCATTTTTCTTTTCAAAAAAGCCGGCCGTCACCTCCGCCACCAACCCCTGCGCGACCGACTGCTTTTTAAAACGCACGGTGATATACTTCGATAAACAGACGCAAAAAGGCTATATATGCCGCCTTGACGTCAAAAAAAGAAGGCTTTTGCGCAGAAAGAGCATAAAGTACTTTTTCCGCATTATTTTTTCTTACAGAAAAATGTGCAGAATATATAGTGAAGGCGCAAAAAAGATGTGCTCGCGCCTGAACTGGGACAGATTGTTCTTCGGCACGGGTGAGCACTGAGCTTACTGCTAAGATAAAAATGCTTCGCGTATGCGCTGCATTCGTACCAGGATAAGGACAGTCAGCGGGCAGTCAGCCCTGCCAAATCTTTCGGGCAAAAAGTTTTTTTCAGGTTTTACATCGCTTTAATATGCTGATTAAATGACAAAATTCCGCATTAAACGGCAAAATCAGCTCTAACTTCTCAATCATCTGATTTTCAGGCAGAATTTATTATAACTGCCACATATATGCGGGGCAATTCAGTAAATTTACAATAAATGCCGCATTTTTTGTAACAAAAAAATTTAGATTTTTTTGAAATTTTTTCCATTTTTCACAAAATTATACTGTTATTTTATAGATTTATAATCCAAAGTGTACTATACTATTTATATATCCTTAAATTATGTCTTCTATAAAAGTTTTTAAAAACGGCCACGGAAGAGTGAGCAAAGGATAAAACTGACTATGCCGCATTTTCGGCGGCATACAGAAAAAACGCCATGACGAAGCTGTACTTTAATTTTAAATACATAGCGGATTTATTTGTAGCCATCATAGGGCTGGTTATTGCCTCCCCCGTTATGGCCTTTATTGCTGTGGCCATTAAAATAGAGGACGGCGGGGAAGTTCTGCTCCGCCAGCGGCGCACCGGAAGATACGGCAAAAAATTTATCTGCTATAAATTCCGCTCCATGAAGAGCGCGGACGTGCCGTTCGATAAGCACAATCCCGTAATTAAAGACAACAACGCCAACCTTACCAGGGTGGGAAAAATTATTCGCAAGCTCAAGCTGGACGAGCTTCCGCAGATTTTTAACGTGATAAAGGGAGATATGTGCTTTATAGGCCCGCGTCCCCTTTTGCCCGTCTATGACTGCGAGTACGAGGAATGGGAGCTTATTAAATTTGAAATGCGCCCCGGGCTTACGGGTCTTTCGCAGGTGTGCGGCAACGGATACCTGAGCATAAAGGCGAGGAAATATTACGACGCGTACTACGTTATGCACGCCTCCACCCTTATGGACGTAAAAATAGTTTTTAAGACCATTGGCGTTCTTTTTTTTGGTGAGCGCAGGTTTTTAAGGCACGTCCCTCCCGAAGCTTACGATAAGCTTAAAAGCGAGGTCGGCACAAAGATGCATATAAGCAGGCAAACATATCTTAATTTCGGGCTTATACCGCCCGAGGACCGCGGGGAAAAGGATACAGATGTCTGAAAAAATAAAGGTGCTGCAAATAGTAGGCAACGCGCGCCTCGGAGGCGTTTCAGCCTGCCTTTTAAACTATTTCCGCCATACAGACACAACAAAATTTGCGTTCGACTTTGTCACCTACGCTCCCTCTCCCTTCGACGAAAAAGTGAGGGCTGTGGACAAAGATGCAAAAATATTTTATATTTCGCCCTTCCAGAAAAACTTTTTGAAGGGTATATTTGACCTTGAAAGGATTTGCAGGACGAACGAATACGATGTCGTTCATTCCCACCTGACAACGCTTTCGGCATTTGCGCTCACGGCGGCCGCGCATACGGAAGTACCCGTACGCATATGCCACGTTCACAGCGCATTCAACAAAAATTCCGAACACTACCTTGCCAAGAGTTTTCTGCGCCCGTTTGCGGCAGAACACGCCACCCACCTTATGGCGTGCAGCGCTCACGCGGCCGAGAACATATTTGGCAGACGCGCCGCCGAGGCGTTCATCCTGCCTGATGCGATAGAGGCGGAAAACTTTTACTCGAACGGCGAAGAATATATAAAAGCTAGGCAGAAGCTCGGTCTGAGCGGAAAAGTCGTGCTGTTTGTAGGACGATTTGTATTCCAGAAAAATCTGCCTCTGCTTATACGCGCCTTTGCGCTTGCATTGAAGAGGCAGCCTATGACGCTGGTGCTTGTGGGTGACGGCGAAGAAAGGCACTCGGTGACGGCGCTTACAGCCCAACTGGGAATATCAGAAAGTGTAAAACTTGTTGCCCCGTGCGACCCCGTGCCCTGGTACAAGGCGGCCGACTTTTTCTGCCTGCCCTCGCGCTACGAGGGGCTGGGCATGGTTGCCATAGAGGCGCAGACCGCAGGATTAAAGTGCATACTTTCAGACGCCGTACCCAAAGAGGCCGACATTACGGGCAGATGCGTCTTTTTGCCGCCCGACGAGCAGCGTTGGGCAGACGAGCTGTGCAAACCCTATGAACACTTTTACGATTGCCGCAAGGCCGTAGAGAGCGCGCACTACGACATAAAGCTAGAGGCGGGAAGGCTTACAGACTTTTATAAAAGAGCGCTCGGAGGGAAGGCATGATTTCCGTTATAATGGGTGCATACAACGCCGAAAGGTGCATTGCACGCGCGGCGGAGAGCATACTTTGCGGAACATACCGCGATACGGAGCTTATAATAGTTGACGACGGCAGCACCGACGGCACTAAGGAAGTGCTTGAAAAGCTTGCCCTTGCAGACGACAGAGTAAAAATAATATATAACGCACAAAACCGCGGACTTACTTTCAGCCTCAATCTGGCTTTGAAGAGCGCACGCGGGGAATATATAGCAAGAATGGACGCAGACGACTTTTCCCACCCGGACAGACTGGAAAAAGAGCTTGCTTTTCTTGAGGCGCACGAGGAATATGCATTTGTGTGCTCGGCCGCGCGGCTTACCTGCCGCGGCAAAGTTTACGGCGAAAGAAAGTACATGCCCGCGCCCACAAAGAGCGACCTTGCAAGCCGCTGCACCTTTATACACCCCACCCTTTTAATACGCCGCGAGGCGCTTTTGCGCGCAGGCGGCTACCGCGACAAAAAATTTACGCGCCGTTGCGAAGACTACGACCTGTATTTCCGGTTATATAAATCGGGGCTTTACGGCTATAATATACAGGAAGCATTGCTCGACTATGAAGAAGACCCGTACGATATATCCAAACACACGCCGAAAACTCGCCTCAACGAGTTTGCCGTGCGCATGCGCGGATGCGCGGCAATAAACAGGCCTATCGGATTTTTTATAGCTCTTAAATGCCTTTTGCTTATTTTTATACCCAAAAAACTTTACCTTTCTTTGAAAAACAAGCGGCGGGAGAACATAATTTATGAAGAAAAAGACGGGCTCGCTTAGCCAGCGAATGTACCTTTTGCGCCTGCTCGTGCGCAGAAATATAAAAAACCAATACTACCGCTCCTTTATAGGCGTGGTGTGGACGGTTCTTAACCCGTTATTGAACATGGTTGTTATGGCGTTTGTATTCTCGGCCATATTCGGCAGACACACAAACGGACTTGATTACCCCATATATATACTTTCAGGCAACATAATATTCGGCATAATGCGCAGCTCCACCTCCACCTCGCTGACGACGCTCGTCGGGCATACGGACATGCTGCAAAAGACCAAAGTACCCATAGAGATATTCCCCACGGCAAACGTATTTTCTTCGCTCGTGACGTTCGCATTTTCCTTTATAGCGCTGCTGCTTGTTGCAGGTTTCCGCGCATTGCCCATACTCGGCGGCCCGCACTACGTATTTTCCTGGAAGATTGTGCTTGTAGTTATAATAATCCCCGCCGTCGCTATATTCTCGCTCGGAATATCATACTTTCTGTCTGCGCTATATGTATTTTTCCGCGATATAAAGCACATATACACCGTGCTTTTAACGCTGTGGACATACCTTACGCCGCTGTTCTACTCCGTAGAGGCGCTGAAGAGCGACATAGTTTCCAAGGCTATGGTATTCAACCCGATGTATCACTATGTTGAGGGATTCAGGTATCTCCTCAGGGGCGACATACCAAACATAATGCTTTCATTTTCTGCGACGCAGCCCTCTATACTTGCCATGTACGGCTTTGCCGCTGTTTCGCTTATAATAGGCTGGCTGTTTTTGCAGGCGATGAAAAACCACATCGCCGCCAACCTGTGAGGTGAACTATGGACGACAGCAGAAAGGACGTCGTGCTGGAAGTGCGCGACGTAACAATGAAATTCAACAAGTACGAAGTGGGCGTCAACTCGCTCAAAGAGCTAGTTGTGCGCGCCTTTAAAAACAACCTGAAAAAGAAGAAGTTTGAATGCCTTAAGGGCGTAAGTTTTGACGTACACCGCGGCGAGGCCGTGGCGCTTATAGGCAAGAACGGTGCGGGTAAATCCACACTTTTAAAGATTGTTTCAGGCATACTTAAGCCTACCTCGGGCTACGCAAAACGTTACGGCAGAATAACGCCGTTGCTGCGACTGGGCGCCGGGTTCGACAGTAACGCCACCGGGCTGGAAAATATATACCTCAACGCGGCAATCCTCGGCTACACAAAAAAAGAGATAGAGGAAAAGCTTAAAGACATAATAGAGTTTTCAGAGCTGGGCGACTTCATATATTCGCCCATAAAGACTTACTCCTCCGGTATGCTTTCCAGGCTGGGATTTTCCATTGCCGTAAATATGGAGTCGGAAATACTGCTCATAGACGAAATACTTGCCGTGGGCGACATAGCATTCAATAAAAAGTGTCACGAAAAACTGGCTGAACTGCGCGCAAAAGGACTTACCTTCCTCATAGTATCGCACGGCGAGGCGGTAAAGAGGTACTGCAAGCGCGCCATATGGCTGGACGGCGGCATAGTGCGCGAAGACGGCGACATCAACACAGTTTTCAAGCACTATACAGAGGCAATGATAAAACCCAAGCCCGCTCCGCAGCCTGCACCCGCAGCCGCGGACGCCGCAAAGAAATAATTCACAAAAACTAAGCAAAAAGCTCCGCACAACTCTGCGGAGTTTTTTATATTTCAAAAAACAAGTCGTATAACACAGGCAAGCCACACGCCTGCGGCAAGGTAATACCATTGCGGGCTAGCTGTATATGCCATTGCGGACAAACAGAAAGCACCGTTGAAAGCAATTTACGTTACGACCAAATCTTATACACGGCTGCAACAACCCTGCATATCAACTAAAATAACTTTACTCTAAATTATATAAATGCCGCCGCGCACAGAGTGCGCAGCGGCATTTAGCTGCTTTATAAAATTATTGTTTAATTTGCGTTGTTATCGGTCGCCGCACTCTCACTGAGAGCGTTGCCTGCGCGTGCGGGAGGCTGAACTTCGGCAGCGCCCTCGACGGAGGGCGCTGAAACCTGCTTTTTACGGCGGACAAACAGCGGACGCAGCAGCAAAAGCGGGCCGCTCTCTCCCTCTCTTTCAGAAAGAAGCAGGAACACCGAGTACACCATTGCAGGGAACACGTGGAAAATGTGGTTATCGAGGAGGGACATCCCGAAAATACTCAAAAGCGTGACTATATAGAAGAGGCTTTCGGCTGTGGGGCGTTTTTTTACGCCGCACGCAACCTCAACTATGTGGACCAGGTATGCAAGCAGTCCGAATATTCCGCAACTTGAGAGCAGTTGCACGAATATGTTGTGATACATATCGGGAAACACCCAGTTTTCAATATCGTACGAATTTTCAAGCGGCTCGTAAAAGCCCGTGCCGAATATGGGCGCTTTAAGGAAGTTGCGTATGCCGTTAGCCCAAAGCTCAAGCCTGCCTGAATCGTCGAAGCCGCGCTCGAAGTATACGGCGAGCAGGTCGCGTACAAAATCCCAAAGAACTGCAAGGGCTATTATGCCGCAGACTATCACCACGCAGTTGAATATGCGTGCAAATCTGCGTATAGGCGACTTTGCAATGCTTAAATATATTGCCGCCGCCACAAGAATTATTGCGCCTATAAGCGCCGACGTGCGGCTCAACGTCAGGCATACGCCGCCGAAGAACACAAATCCGAGCACATAGAACGCCCACCCGCCGCGCTTTGCGCGGTACGCAAGGAAAAAGCACGCGGGAAAAAACATTGCAAGCATTCCGCCGATATTGTTGCTCATTCCCCAGCCGGCCACAAGTATGTCCTTGTTGACAGAACCGTCTACGATAATTCCGTCGAAAATATAGATTTTTGCAAGCTGTATGAATATCACACCCGCCGTTACTACAATTATGCGGGCGACGTGTACGCCTGTGTTCTCATCTATATACAGAGTATTGAAAAAGAATATATAGAACAAGAAGAAAGAGAGCGCCATCAACAGGCCGAACGGCAGGTTGTATATGGTATAGTTGCCGTAAAATACGCCGTTGAGCAGAAAAGCCGCCGTCATTAAAATTATGCCGAGGCGCAATTTGCTCTCTTTAAAAAAGTTTCTGTCCTGCGGGAAGGCTATAAAACGGAATAAAAACACCGCTATGCCGAGCACGCCCAGGCAGAGAAAATATATCTGCACGGCCTTAGAATAGAAAAAATCCGAGGAAAAGGGCGGCTGAGGCGTGTGCACCCAGCTTACGCCGTATACCGCCATAAACACGGGCGTCAGAAGAGGTTTTGAATCGCGCGCGAATATGCAGGTGAAAATTACTGTTACGGCGGTTATTGCAAAGTAGGCAATTTCCAGTCCGAGAAAGGAAGAGAGTAGTGCAAGTACGCCATATGCAATCGGAAAGTAAAAACTATCGAAAAATCTGAGCATTGCGCGCATTGCGGGAAGCTGCGCGACCGCCCTTATTTTTTGCCTCATAAACCCTCCTTGAAAGGCCTACCAATATCCGCAAAAAGTTGCTTTTTACCATAATACTATATTTTGAGCAATTTGGCAAGAAAAAGCGGCGCGCTGCCAGATTTTGGGCAGCGCGCCGAAAAAAATTAATGCAGTTTGCATCAGCTTAAGCATATATCGGGGTAAATAATGTTTGCGGAATATGTGCACAATTCTGATTGGTTTACATATGCGCATATGCGCAAAAAACTGATTGATTGAGGCATATGTGCGGGTGAATTGAATTTAGTCGGGGCATATATCAAGGGCAATGCTGAAATTCTGGATAAGCATTAATTCTGCCATATATGCGGGGCAATGCGCTTTATGCAAGCTTTAAAATACCATTCTTTCCCGCGTCGACGTGCCAAATTTATGCGGCAACTGTGCCTTTAATTTTGGGCGGCAATGCCCCTTAAAATATTACTGCGCTGCAAGCAAAGCATGAATAAATGCAGGCAAAAGCATTGATTAAACCGTGCGCCGAACCCGCCGCATATAACAGCCATTAAGCCATCATATAAAACCAGCCATCGAGCTTACCGCTTAACATCAACTGTCGAACTCGCCGCGCTCTATGCGGTAATAGAGGTCATTGACCTTTTGCCTGAACGCTTCGGCCACCTCCTCCCTCTTTGCGCCATTGAAATCTGCAAGCGTGCAGACCTCGCCGACGGCAATAATTCGCTTTTTCTTGTGGTAGTAAACAGGGCGCATTGGAATGTCCTCGCCAAAGCGCTGTCTGTACTTTTCAGCGACGAGTACAAATCCCGCAAAGAAGTCGGTAAGAACATCCTTATACCCTTCAGCAGAATTTTCGGGGAAAATCATTACGGCCGTACCTTCGCCAAGCAATCTGACAGTCTTTTTAATGGTACGCATCAGCCTGGCGTCTGTATAGGTAGGCAGAATTTTTATGCCTTTGTACACGTATTTGGAAAAGAATGCCTCGAAAAACGCTCTGAATGTGGCTATGCGGCGCCCGGACTTATTCTTCTGAACATACAGAACATCGCGCAGGTATCTGAACCTTTCGCGATAGGTGCCGAACATTGAAGAAGCGCCCCACTTGACGTGATATACGCCGAAAAATATGCTGTACATCATTGGCCCCATCTTGTTGGCGTGATTGGCTATGTACAGACACTTTTCCTGCGGCTCGCCTCCGAGGCAGACAACGCGCGGCTTTTTTACAAAGGGGCGAATAAGCGCCTTGAAACATGCAAACACGGGTTGTTTTTTGCGTGGCGGGTCGTATTCTATCTTCATATGTTGCTCCCTTTATAATTTGAATGAACTGACGCCGCAGTAAAAAAGCGACTTCTTCCGCTTTGACCAATCATGCAGCTTATATTTGCTGTACAATACTGACCGCGGCGTATTTAAAAGTTGTGCGCTTTTTAAAGACAAGAGGCTTTTTAACACTCTATGCCCGTCTGCGCACATAAGTTACTCCTTAGTTTATTTAATATTATAGCATAAATTTAAGGCATATTCAACAAAAACAACATTTGTATGACAAAATACCACATAAACAAGGCAGCGATTATGGGTCTTACATACATTCAAGCTGGAATGGAATGCCGCACATGTGCTGTTTTGCTGAATAGCTAAAAGTAAATACTACTACAAATTTTGCAGGATTTATTTTGTGGTAAGCGCTCAAGTGGGGCGCGGCGCACAATGCGCCG
>DVNE01000046.1 GCA_018714625.1 Candidatus Coproplasma excrementigallinarum | reverse complement strand
GCGCCGCGCGGCTAAACTATAACCAAGCTATAACCAAAATTTAAAACCAGCCTGTATACTCATAAGCGCCCTGAAAGTTTGTCCGACATTTTAAGGTGCACTTAACACACGAATTTCTATATAATAAAGTTAGTGCGCCGCAAAAAATTTTCAGATATAAACTATTGCGTCCGCGGGTACGCCTTCGAAGGAGTTCGCATAACTCTTTGCCGCCTTGGGCACGGCGATGTATTCAATAGAAGTGCAACCACAGAATACGGCGTAGTCTATAAGCGAAACCGTATCAGGCAGAATTACGGTATGAAGGTAGGTGCAGCCATAGAATGCCGAATCAAGCACTTTTTCAAGCGAGCCGTTTTCAGCAAAGACTATGCCGGTGAGCTTTACGGCATTTGCCGCGCCCGAAAGATAGCTATAAAAGAGGTTGGCTGGAATAACCTTTACACCCGCGCCCACATACATAGTTATGCCGCTGTCAGATATGCCCGCGCCGCTGAATATATTTGTCTCTGCGCTTGTAACCTCAACCGCGTTATAATCTATCCTTTTAAGCGAAATGCAACCGCGGAACGCCTCCGAGCCTATGTATGTTGCCGCCGAAGGAATATTTACCGTGGCAAGCATGCTGCAATTTTTAAAGGCCGTATCTCCTATGCGCTCTATACCGTCGCCGAGCAGAACGGAAGTTATGGAAGTGTTGCCCGCAAATGCGCCTGCGTCAATCTCCTTTACCGCCACTCCGTTATGCGTTGACGGAATGACTATCGAGCCCGCCGTTGCACCTTCCGAAAGTCCAACGACCACATAGTACCCGCCCGTAAGCTTGTATATCAGGCCTTCTGTCGCGGGCAGAGCGGCAAGCGCCTCTTCATAGCTGTGACCGCAACGCGTACAGCTGTATACTATCAGCCCGGCACTGTCTGCCGTGGGTGCAAACTCCGTCTTTATGTAGCTGTGTCCGAGCGCATCGGTGAGATTTGTGCGATAACTCTCGCCGCAATGTGTACAGAACATAAGCGTATAGCCCTGTTCGGTGCAGGTTGCAGGCACAACGCTTGCAGTATAGGTGTGACCTGTTGCAGGAACTGCACGCTCCTCGCAATCACCACACACCTCGCAGACGCGCTCTTCCACTCCCTCGATTTCGCAGGAAGGAGATGTGACGATAGTCCATTCGCCATAGCTGTGGCCGAGCGGCGGCACCACATCTTCAAAGTAGCTCTCGCCGCAGCCGTTAGCGCAGACATACTGAGTATATCCTTCCTGCGTGCAGGTAGGATACACAGTGCAGGCAACAAAATTATGTCCTGAAGGAGCTATTATCTGGCTGGAGAGCGCCTTGTTGCAGCGGCCGCACACAAATGCGCCCATGCCGCTCTCCGTGCAGGTCGGCGGCTGAATTACCGCCCACACTCCCTCGGTATGGCCGAGCGGCTGCGTGGTTCTCTCCTCAGTGTGTCCGCAGAGTGCGCACCTCCTTACATCAACCCCACCATTTTCGCAGTCGGCCTCCACGAGCACAGACCACTCTCCGAACTCGTGCGAAAGCAGCGGAAGCGGCCTGCTATCCTTTAATCCGCAGACTGTACATTCCCTGCACTCCTCACCCTGCTCTTCGCAAGTGGAAGGCAAAGTCACAGTCCATTCGCCATAGGTATGCGGAACGGGGTCGGTAAAGTTGCTGCTGAACTCGTCACCGCAGTTTGCGCAGCGGTGCAGGGTATAGCCGCCGTGCGTACAGTCGGCAGGCACAATAATTTCTTCATAGTCGTGACCGAGCGGAGCTGTTGTCCTGTGCAGCTCGTTACCGCAAACCGTACACCTGCACACCTCGAGCCCGGCCTCGGCGCAGGTTGCTTCCTTTTCTGCCGTCCATTCGCCATAACTGTGCCCAAGAGCAGGCACAACTCTGCTCTCCACTGCGCCGCATATAATGCAGGTGCGGCTTTCGCTGCCCTTCTCGGTGCAGTCAGGCAAAACATCGGAAGTCCATTCTCCGAACGTATGGGGCAGCATAGGCGTATAGGACTGTTCGTCCGTGTAACTGAACGAACAGCGCACGCATTTGTATATGGTATAGCCCTCAGAATAGCAGGTAGGTTCAATCACCACTGCCTCGCAGCTGTGTCCGAGCGGCGAGGTCATGCAATCCTTGTAGCTGTCGCCGCAAACCGAACATTCGTGAAGCGTATATCCGCCCTCTTCGCAGGTCGGCTGAACAACGGTGGATTTGTATGAATGAGGCGTCTTTTCGCAGACTACCCTCTCCTCGGCACCGCACACAGAACACCTGTAAAGCGCCTCGCCTTCAGCCGCGCAGGTAGGTTGCTTTGTGTAAGCGCAAAATACCATATCGTGCGGTGCAAGCGGCGTCTCTGAGCCCTCCACCTTATATCTTTCCCCACATACGGTGCAGACTTTTTCAACATAGCCCTCGGCCGTACAGGTCGCCTCAACCACGACTTCAACAAAACTGTGGCCTGCTGCGGGAACTATATTTTCTATATAACTATCGTGACAGACCGTGCAGGTGTATTCGGTGTAGCCGTCCTCCTCACAGGTAGGCGCAACGGTATTCGCCTCATATATATGACCCAATGCGGGAACTCTGTCGGCAATATAACTATCGTGACAGACCGTGCAGGTGTATTCGGTGTAGCCCTCCTCCTCGCACGTGGGCGCAACGGTATTTGCCTCATATGTATGACCCAATGCGGGAACTTTGTCGGCAATATAGCTATCGTGACAAACGGTGCAGATATATTCGGTGTAGCCCTCCTCCTCACAGGTAGGCGCAACGGTATTCGCCTCATATATATGACCCAATGCGGGAACTCTGTCGGCAATATAACTATCGTGACAGACCGTGCAGGTGTATTCGGTGTAGCCGTCCTCCTCGCACGTGGGCGCAACAGTATTTGCCTCATATGTATGACCCAATGCGGGAATGATTTGGTTTTCGGTCGCGCCGCAGACAAGACATTTCCTCACCTGCTCACCTTCAGTTTCGCAGGAGGGCGAAGTAATTATTTCCCATTCGCCGAAAGTATGGGCGGCGAGCGGAGTATAAGAACTCTCGTCTATAAACAAATAGCCGCAGTCGCGACATTTAAACTGGGTATATCCGCGGGATGTGCAGGTTGCCTCTATCACGCTTTTAACATAGTCGTGCTCACGCTTTGGCGTAGACACAATCTCTCTGTGCCCGCACGATTTACAAACGCGCACGCTTTCGCCCTCGCTTACGCAGGTAGCGGGCGTTATTACCTCCCATTCTCCGAAGTCATGGCCGACAGGCTCGGTATAAGATTGTTCGTCTATATAACTGAAGCCGCAATTTTTGCATATATATTCAGTGTAACCTCGCTCTTCACAGTCAGACGGCACAATGTGAGCAATATAATCGTGAGGAGCAACGGGCACAAAATCGTCCTTGTACTCGTCGCCGCAGACTGTGCATACATAGTCTGTATATCCCTCACTCTCGCAGGTTGGAGGAACGATAGTTTGAGCATATGTGTGCTCCAATGGCAAAATTATAGTATCATCCTCTTCAATAATTACAGTGCAGTCGGCGTCCGCATAATAGCAGCCGCAATCCTCGCAGTACCAGTACTCTATGTTGCCGCTATTTACACAATCGGCTGCAACATAGTCAAAGTGAACGGGCACGCATACATGCTCCTGCTCACCCTCATTTCCGGTATCGTCGCCGTCGTCAGGCGTAACGGGCTTACCGCCGTCGTCTTCACCGCCTGAAGGAGTATTGCCACCAGTATCGGTAGAGCCGTCGTCCTCACTTCCGCCACCGTCTGAAGTGTCGCCATCATCCGAAGCACCGCCACCGTCTGTGCCGACATTCTGCGTGCCGTCGTCAAGTGTTGGAAGTTCCTCATTACAAGCCGAAAAACAAAAGGCCGCCGCAACAAAAGCGACGACCGAAAGCAAGAGGATTATAAGTTTTTTTGTCATATATCGCCCTTTCCTTTGTGAAATTTTTCGTGTGTAAATGCCGTTTTTTTCAGTTACGGTTAAATACCTAATAATTATAGCATTGCATATTATACATTACAAGCAATTTCAGAATAAAATTTCATTAAATTTGCATAAAATTTACAATTTTTTTAATTTTTTGTCAAGACAAGTCTTACTTTACTTAAAATACACAAATCTTAGCGTAAAACAGCTCTTATATCATAAACAGTGATGTGTGCATTAATAGTATAAAGTTATAAAAATGCTATTTACAGACTATAAGTATTCAATAAAAATCTTAATTTATCGGCCAGGACAATTTAGGACATAAAAGTTTTTGCGACACAATACATATCCTAAAAATACAACCCGTAAGAAAACAAGACAACGCAAAACAGCATATTTTTGGCGCCTGCCATTCTTAAAGCGGCAACTTTACATTGATTTATGTTGACATTTTTACGCTTAAATTATAAAATAAGTTGAAGAGTTATGGCGGAATAAGCCATATAATATATACTAAACTGTTCAGCGTATATAAAGCTGTACGGACGCAAGTACGAGACGGTAATATAAATTTAAAATGCGGATATGGCGGAATTGGCAGACGCGCAGGACTTAGAATCCTGTGGATACCCGTGCAGGTTCAACTCCTGTTATCCGCACCAAAAGAGATGGGGTGCTTAAAAAGCACCCCATCTCTTTTGGTTTCTTGCGGATTATATGGGAGTTGTGGGACGAGTGCAGAGTTCTTAAAACAACGGACACCCGTTGTTTTTCTGCACGAGATGAGTGAGCGCATATCTGCCGCGCGAACGGTGACCGAGCAAGGCGCCCTCCCTGCGCCTTGCGAGAGGCGAACAACCGAAGGTTGTGATGGTCGGAGGGCTCTACCGACGACAAAACAGCAGACACCTGCTGTTTTCCGTGCGCCGCGCTCAAGCGGCAACTCCTGTTATCCGCACCACAAAAAAGGGCGATAGCTTAAGCTGTCGCCCTTTTTGTGTTATGTGTCAGAAAATATAACATGAGTTGATGGCGGGAGGCGTGAGCGGGAGCGAACGGTTTACGTGCGGATTAAACTTACAGCATACCTCAACATAAAAACAAGGCCACATATGCCGCGATTAACGCAATTTAACGGCATATATGGCCAGACTATTTTATTATATAATTTTTAGCAATTCACCCGCACATATGCCGCGATTAACGTAATTTTTAAACAAAATCACGTTCGTTTTGCCGCCTTTAAAAATATTGCCGAAAGCGGCAGAAACATCACTGAAACGGTTACAATTGTGCATACTGTCTGCGGTGCAAGCGCAATGAAATTTGAATAAAAGTACGCCGCAGAGCTGGCAGAAAAAAGTCCCCAACCCATAAAAAGAGGGGTAATCACATCGTCGAGCAGCGTAAAACATATAGTAAAAAGTGTTGCAAGCGCCGTAAGCACTGCCACTTTTAAAGTGTTCTCTCTTTTAAGTCTGCCCAGTCGCTGCAATACAATAAGCGTGTTGAAGAATGCAAAAAGCGCGCAACAAAGCGCAAAAACTACCCAGAGCAGCGTTTTTACCATAACAACGGCAAGTCTGGAAATTTTGAGCACATCGGTAGCGGCACAGACAGCTGCCCCGCAGGCTATGGCCGCAATCAGCACATCTGTAAGCACAGCCGCCCAAACGGGAAACTTTTTGAACACGCCTTGGGGCGCTCTGCCCAAAGCCCCGAACGTGAGGGCAAAGAGCGGATAATATATTATGTATAGGACTATCGCCGACGGATAGAATCCCCATATAAAACAGCGCAAAAGAGAAAAAGCAACGGCGGCAAGCGCACCAGCACGCGGACCGAACGCCCACGAAAAACAGAGTAGCAACACCGTTACCACCTCCACCCCTACCAAGGCGCTCATTGCAAGCTGACCGCCAATAAGCAGCGCCGTCATAACCGCCACGGCGGCAATTTCCCTTGCGGGGGACAAAGTCCGCCCGTCACTCAACCGTTTCACACGCGCCTCCGAACTACGGCATCATCAGGCAAGACTATCAAACACCGCCACATATGTATACCCGCCAACCACGGGCATAAGCTCCAAGCCAAAATTACAGCTGCCAAGTTCCTTTCCGTTGTAGTCATAGGTATATGAAGGGTCGGTATAGGCTACTCCGTCAAGTTCGCCGAGGTCAGAATAGAACATCCAGTAGGACATGGTGGCCGCGGAATTGCTCTGGCCGTTGATACTTTCAACCATCCCGTCAGATATTTCGTATGTGAGCTTACCCGCTTCAACCAGACCGTCAAAATAATCCTTTACAGAAAGATTTTTCTCGTCCACAGACTGGGGAGCAACGAACGCAACAATGATGTTGTTGCTTACTTCCACGGTATATTCAATACCACTGGGTGCTGTTTCCGTGCAAGCTGCAAAGGCAACGCACAGGCAGGCGGCCGCCGAAGCCAACGCCGCAAAGATTAATTTTTTCATAAAAGTCTCCTTTTGATATAAAATAACAATATAAGTTTACAAAATTATAAGAAGAATGCAAATATATATTTGCAAATTATAATAAAATTGACAATAAAATTATTAAATTCAAAAATTGTGCCGTGTAATAATTGCTGCACAAAATCAAAAAATAGCGCCTTCCCAAATGGAAAAGCGCAACAAAAACAGCCCGAACGGCGCACCAAAAATATACAGAGCGCCTGCGGGTACAAAGTTCCGCCCTTCCGCATCCCCTCGGAAAGCAAAACAGATTTGTGCGGCGGCAGGTCTTCCGGCTTGAAGCGGCAAAGCAGAGACTACTTTACCTGCAAACTGTTGCAGACAAAAATTATCTGAAACAGCCTCGGCGGCATATAACGCCTCCCTCCTTCCCGCAAAAGCAGTGAAGGGCGGCACCACCGGAACGGCAGCGGGGGCTGCGAGGCAACTGGCCCTGACTTCCCTTTTAAACGCCCCTATCATTTTCAGGGCGTACCTTTCCGCACTCAGGTTTTTAATTATTTTATAGGTTTTTACATAAATTGTCAACTAAAATTTACAAGAGCCCTTTCCTCGCCTTTTCCGCTTAAACTTTTGCATACGGCTTATAAATCGACAATTCACTCTAATCAGCCCAAGCACACAACGCGGGCGCCTTTCATGCTGACAGACGCAAATAAAATTGTTGCCGCCTTTTCAGAATAAGCCACCCCTCGCGTGCGTAAAATTATTAGCAGAGGGTTTATTGACTTTATAGTCCCCTTATGATAAAATTTTGTTGTCGGTTGACGATACATACGCTGATATGCGCACTTTTGCATAAGCGCATTTTAGCGAGAACGAGCGGAATTTTTGGTGATTTAATGAGTGCAGAGAGCAAAACAAATAAAAACACAAATACGGCAGACAATATCTCTGACGAGCAGCCAGGCGATTGCGCCAAACACAAAACCGAAGCGTTAAAGACTGACAGCGAATGCGCTGCAACCAATCCGTCCGAGGCGGAAAGCGCAAACAACGAAAACGCCAGCAAAAAAGCCGAGGCGGAAAATGCAGACAGTGAATGCGCTGCCGCTCAGGTTGCCGTGGCCGAACCTATAAACGACACACGGCACGACACCGATACATCCATAAATCTGAAATATGACGGTATGCGCCAGGTCGCAAAAGGCGGCGCGCTGGGCGCGTTCATCGGCCTTGCAGTGATTGTGCCGGGGGTGAGCGGTTCTGTAGCCGCCATTATACTTGGCCTGTACGAAAAGCTTTTGTATGCCATAGGGCATATATTCAGCGACTTCAAGCGGTGCATTCTTTTTCTGTTGCCGATTGCAATAGGCGCGGCGGTCGGGCTTATTGTGGGCTTTTTTGGCGTTAAACTGCTGCTTGAAGTTATGATGTTTGCAGTAGTCGCCCTTTTTGCGGGGCTTATGCTTGGCGCACTGCCCTCTGTTACCGACGAAATCAAACACAAAAAACACACTCCGCTGTGCATAGCGCTTGTCATACTCGGCGCAGCAATTCCCATAGCGCTTTCGCTGGCGGCCGTCTTTGCTGGCGGCAAAGTCAGCCTTGAACAGCCTGCGGCGTATGAATACATTATATATCTGCTGCTCGGCTTTGCCGTGGCAGCGACACAGCTTATACCGGGGTTAAGCGCAACCGCGCTGCTTATGACCACGGGACACTACGTGCCGCTCGTGCAGTCGGTAAGCATTGCTTACTGGCAGCAAAACCCAGAAATTTTTGCCGTATATGCCTGCCTGATTGCAGGATTTGTGGCAGGAATACTCTGTTTTGCCAAGCTTCTGGAGCTGCTTTTGAAAAAGCTGCGCACCGAGGCTATGCACCTTGTGACGGGTCTTGCCGTCGGTTCGGTGATTACAATGTTTTTTAATCCCGAAATGTACGAAGTCTACCGCAGCTGGGCGGCGGGCGAGCGGTTCGGCCCCGACCTGCTGATAGGCGCGGTCCTCTTTGTAGTCGGATTTATCGCTGCATTTGCCTTTGTAAAGTACCGCCGCAAGCACGGGCGATACTGATAAACAGGCGCAAAGATTATATAGACCCGCATTTGCAAGCGGTATGCTCTATACTTTATTTTATCTTTAATGTTAAAAACCTCCAGTTATTTTAAGTGACGCGGTCGCCAAACCTTCACTTATTTTAACACGGAGGTTTTTATTTACTGAAGTGTTTTTTATCGACCCAGCCAGAACTGAGGGTTTATTCAAGCTAAAGCGCCAATTAAAGAGCGAGCAGGGCAAAATGCCCTGCTCGCTCTTTTTAAAGCTTATTGAGTTTTCATCTGCACGTGCCCGCATTTACGCGGGTTGAGGCAGCCTTTTACTGCTTATTTACTATATCTTCGGCGGGATTGGTCACCACGCTGTTGTAGCCGGGGTTGATTATGGGGGACATATTCTTGTACTCCTTTACGCCCGTGCCGGCAGGGATGAGCTTGCCTATGATTACGTTTTCCTTGAGGCCCATGAGAGGGTCTACCTTGTTCTTTATAGCAGCGTCGGTGAGTACGCGCGCCGTCTCCTGGAAGGATGCAGCGGAGAGGAAGGAATCGGTTGAAAGCGCTGCCTTGGTGATACCGAGCAGTACGCGCTTCTGAAGGGCGGGAGTACCGCCGTTTTCGATTGCCTTCTGGTTGGCCTCTTCAACCGCAAACATATCCACGGTTTCGCCGGGAAGGAGGTCAGTCGAGCCTGCGCTCTCTATCCTTACCTTTCTGAGCATCTGGCGCACGATTATTTCTACGTGCTTATCGTTTATATCAACGCCCTGAGAACGGTAAACGGACTGAACCTGCTCGAGAATGTAGTCCTGAACGCCCTTTACGCCCGAAATACGGAGTATATCCTGGGGATATACGGAACCTGCATTGAGCACGGTGCCAGGCTCTACCCTTTCGCCGCTCTTGACTTTGAGCTCGGCATTGAAAGGAAGAGTATATTCCTTCTTTACCTCGTTGGTGACGGGGTCGCGCACGAATACGTGCTTAAGATTGTCGCTGTCGTCGATGGATACCACGCCCGAAACTTCGCACAAGGTGGAGCAGCCCTTGGGTTTACGCGCTTCGAAAAGTTCCTCTACGCGGGGAAGACCCTGGGTAATATCGCCCGTGGCGGCTATACCGCCGGTATGGAAGGTACGCATGGTGAGCTGCGTACCGGGCTCGCCTATGGACTGTGCAGCGATTACGCCGACAGCCTCGCCCACCTGCACGGGGGTGTTGGTGGCCATGTTCTTGCCGTAGCACTTTGCGCACACGCCGTAACGTGAATTGCAGCTGAATATTGAGCGGATGGATACCTGCTCTATGCCGGCGTCCATAATCTTCTTTGCAAGCTCGTCGGTGACAAATTCGTTCTGTCCGACTATAATGTTGCCGTCCTTGTCGCGCACGTCCTCAGCCACGAACCTGCCCTGAATTCTGTCTTCAAGGCCTTCGATAACTTCGCCGTTGGGGCCTATGATGGCCTTTACTATCATGCCGCGGGGCTTTTTGGAGCCTGCCATGCAGTCCTCTTCGCGCACGATTACGTCCTGGGATACATCGACGAGACGACGGGTAAGGTAGCCGGAGTCGGCCGTCTTGAGCGCCGTATCGGCAAGACCTTTACGGCCGCCGTGCGAGGAAATGAAGTACTCCAGAACGGAAAGGCCCTGCCTGAAGCACGACTTAACGGGTACTTCTATCTTTTTACCCTGTGGGTTAACCATCAGTCCGCGCATGCCGGAGAGCTGTTTCATCTGGTCGATAGAGCCACGGGCACCGGAGTTAGCCATCATCCATATCGGGTTGAATTTATCGAGCGACTTCTTGAGCGCGTCGGTAACTTCGTCGGTGGCGTCGTCCCACGCCTTGATTACGGCGTTGTAACGCTCCTCTTCGCGCAACAGACCGCGCTGGTACTTGCGCTCTATCTGGAACACCTTCTGCTCGGTCTCTTCCACTATCCTCTTCTTTTCGTCGGGGATGTGCATATCGAATACCGAGGTGGTGACTGCGCCCACGGTGGAGTACTTGTAGCCGAGCGTCTTGATTTTATCGAGCACGTCAGCCGCCCTGGGAGCGCCGCCCGTCTTGAAGCAGCGTTCTACTATCTTGCCGAGCTGCTTTTTGCCTACGGCTACATTGGAGCCGAGGAAGTCGTAAGAAATCTCGTACTTGAGGTAATCTTCGGGCTTCTCGCGCTTTACAAAGCCGAGGTCCTGGGGCATTTCGTTGTTGAATATTATGCGGCCTACGGTCGTCTTTACCCTGCCGCTGACCGTCTGTCCGTTATAGAGCGAGGCGGGATTGTCTATGGTAACCACCCTGCGGACGTAAATTTCGTCCTGCATGTGTATATACTTGGTCTGGTATGCCATGAGCGCCTCGTCTTCCGAGATGTAGGCGCCGGGCACATACTCTTCTGCGCCCTCGTCGCCCGCTGCGCACTCTACATACCTGTCGCCCGTCCAGCGGTAGTACTTGCCCTCTTCACGCCTTATGATGGTGAGGTAGTACGCGCCCATAACCATATCCTGCGAAGGCTGCATAACGGGCTTGCCGTCTGAAAGCTTGAGGATATTGTTGGACGAGAGCATGAGGAACCTTGCCTCGGCCTGAGCCTCTATAGAAAGAGGTACGTGAACGGCCATCTGGTCGCCGTCGAAGTCGGCGTTGAATGCCGTACATACGAGCGGGTGTATCTTGATGGCGCGGCCTTCGATGAGCACGGGCTCGAACGCCTGAATGGAAAGTCTGTGCAGCGTGGGCGCACGGTTGAGGAGCACGGGATGCTCCTTGATTACGTCCTCGAGGACGTCCCATACGAAGGGCTTAGCCTTTTCCACGGTGCGCTTTGCGCTCTTGATGTTGTGGCACTGACCGCTTTCAACCAGCCTCTTCATTACGAAGGGCTTGAAGAGCTCTATGGCCATCTCCTTGGGAAGACCGCACTGGTAGAGCTTGAGCTCGGGGCCGACGACGATAACCGAACGGCCGGAGTAGTCTACACGCTTGCCGAGGAGGTTCTGGCGGAAACGACCCTGCTTGCCGCGGAGCATTCCCGAGAGGGACTTGAGCTCTCTGTTGGAGGGACCTGCAAGGGGCTTGCCGCGCCTGCCGTTATCTATGAGGGCGTCAACCGCCTCCTGGAGCATACGCTTTTCATTCTTGACAATCATGTCGGGCGCGCCCAGCTCCATCATCCTCTTGAGCCTGTTGTTGCGGTTTATAACCCTGCGGTACAAATCGTTGAGGTCGGATGATGCGAACCTGCCGCCGTCTAGCTGAACCATGGGTCTGAGTTCGGGGGGAAGAACGGGAAGAACGGTGAGCACCATCCATTCGGGACGCTGATTGTTCTTGCGGAAGGCTTCGAGTATCTCTATGCGCTTTACCGCCTTTACCCTCTTCTGTCCCGCCTGGTTGTTGTCTATTATCTGTTTGCACTCGGCGCACTCTTTTTCGAGGTCGACCGCCTGCAGGAGCTCGCGTATGGCCTCGGCGCCCATTCCGACCTTGAGGCCGGTTACCGAGCTGTCGCCATACTTCTCTTCGAGATCCATGAGCTCTTTATCGTTTATTATCTGCTTATACTCAACTTCGGGCACTGTGCCGGGGTCGAGCACGACGTAGGCTGCGAAGTAGATTACCTGCTCGAGCGCCTTGGGGCTCATATCCAGCACGAGGCCGATGCGCGAAGGCACGCCGCGGAAGTACCAGATGTGCGATACGGGAGCGGCAAGCTCTATGTGACCCATACGCTCCCTTCTTACCTTGGAGCGGGTAACTTCTACGCCGCACTTTTCGCAGATGACGCCCTTATAGCGTATGCGCTTATACTTGCCGCAATGGCACTCCCAGTCCTTCATCGGGCCGAATATTCTTTCGCAGAAAAGGCCGTCGCGTTCGGGTTTCTGAGTTCTGTAATTTATAGTTTCGGGCTTGGTTACTTCGCCCTTGGAAAGTTCCCTTATTTTTTCGGGGGAAGCAACGCCTATTTTAATGGAGCAAAAATCGTTTAATTCGAACATATTGTACCTGCTACCTCCCAGTTACTCCTCGTCCTTGCCTTCTTCTTTCTTGTCTTTGCCGTCCTCTTTCTTGCCGTCCTCTTCGTCATCGCTGTCGTCGAAGAGCGAGAACTTTTCGCCGAGTTCGTCGTCGTCAAAGTCGTCGTCCTCGTCGCCGGAGAACAGCTCTTTGCCGGCAAAATCGTCCTCGTCGTCCGTTTCGAAGATGGAGCCGAGTTCGAAATCTTCGTCTTCGTCCTCGTCCTCGCCGGAGATGTCGTACTCCTCGACGGGGGACTGCTTGTCGCGCTCCTCCGCGTCGCGTGCGGCGGCGGTAGGAATGGCCTCGTCGTCCTCGTCAAGCTCGCGGATAATGAGTTCGTCGTTGTTTTCGGTGAGCACCTTGACGTCGAGTGCGAGCGACTGGAGCTCTTTTAAAAGCACTTTGAAGGCTTCGGGAATACCCGGTTCGGAGATGTTGTTGCCCTTTACGATTGATTCGTAAGTTTTTACACGGCCGACAATATCGTCCGACTTGACGGTGAGGATTTCCTGAAGGATGTGCGCCGCGCCGTAGGCTTCGAGCGCCCAGACTTCCATTTCGCCGAAACGCTGGCCGCCGAACTGCGCTTTACCGCCGAGGGGCTGCTGCGTTACAAGGCTGTAAGGACCTATCGAACGGGCGTGTATCTTATCGTCTACGAGGTGTATAAGCTTTATCATATACTGCACGCCGACGGTTACCCTGTTTTCGAAGGGTTCGCCGGTACGGCCGTCGTAAACCTGTATCTTGCCGTCGACTTCACCCTCGGGGTTGAGGATGTTGTTTTCTTCGAACAGCTGTTTTATATCCTGCTCGGTTGCGCCGTCGAATACGGGGGTGGCTATCTTCCAGCCGAGCTGTTTGCAGACAAGGCCGAGATGCACTTCGAGCACCTGACCGATGTTCATTCGGGAAGGCACGCCCAGGGGGTTGAGCACTATCTGAAGAGGAGTGCCGTCTGCAAGGAAGGGCATATCCGCCTGGGGAAGCACGCGGGAAATAACGCCCTTGTTGCCGTGGCGGCCGGCCATCTTGTCGCCCACCTGAACCTTACGCTTCTGGGCTATATATACGCGGACGAGCTTGTTTACGCCGGGGGCGAGTTCGTCCTTGTTTTCACGCGTGAACACCTTTACGTCCACTACTATGCCGCCCTCGCCGTGAGGCACTTTGAGGGAGGTATCCCTTACTTCCCTTGCCTTTTCGCCGAAGATTGCGCGCAGAAGGCGCTCTTCGGGGGTGAGCTCGGTTTCGCCCTTGGGCGTAACTTTGCCGACGAGGATGTCGCCCGTCTGCACCTCTGCACCGATACGGATTATGCCGTTTTCGTCGAGGTCTTTGAGGGCGTCGTCAGATACGTTGGGGATATCGCGCGTAATCTCTTCTTCGCCGAGCTTGGTATCGCGCGCCTCGGTTTCGTGCTCCTCGATATGAATGGAGGTGAACACATCGTCCTGGACTATCTTTTCGGAGATGAGGATGGCGTCCTCGTAGTTGTAGCCCTCCCACTCCATATAGCCTATGAGTATGTTCTTGCCGAGCGCAAGCTCGCCGTTGTTGGTGGCGGGGCCGTCGGCGATAATCTCGCCGGCCTCTACCCTGTCGCCCGTGTTGATTATGGGGCGCTGGTTGAGGCAGGTGCCCTGGTTGGAGCGCTCGAACTTCTTGAGTTTGTATTCGTCGATAAAGCCGCTGTCCGTCTTTATCTTTATGCAGTCAGAGGCAACGCCTACCGCAACGCCCGCATTCTTTGCCGTGACAAGCACGCCCGAATCGCGCGCGATGGCGTCCTCGATACCGGTTGCAACTATCGCCGACTCCGTCTTCATGAGGGGCACGGCCTGGCGCTGCATGTTTGAACCCATGAGCGCACGGTTGGTATCGTCGTTTTCAAGGAAAGGTATAAGCGCCGTAGCTACCGAGACGAGCTGCTTGGGCGAAACGTCCATGTAGTCCATCTTTTCGGGAGGATACTGCGTAATGAGGTCCTGATGGCGGCAGCCTACGTGGCTGTTCACAAAGTGGTTGTGCTCGTCGAGGGGCTCGTTTGCCTGGGCTACTATATATTTATCCTCTTCGTCCGCGGTGAGGTAGTCAACGTGGTCGGTGACGGTGGGAATACCGTTTTCGTCCTTGACAACCTTGCGGTAAGGGCTCATTATAAAGCCGTACTCGTTTACCTTTGCGAATGTGGCAAGCGAGGAGATAAGGCCTATGTTCTGGCCTTCGGGCGTCTCTATGGGGCACATTCTGCCGTAGTGCGAGTGGTGAACGTCGCGCACTTCGAACGTCGCTCTGTCGCGGTTGAGGCCGCCGGGGCCGAGGGCGGAGAGCTTACGCTTATGGGTGAGCTCTGCGGCGGGGTTGGTCTGGTCCATGAACTGCGAGAGCTGTGAAGAACCGAAGAATTCGCGGATTACGGCGGATACTGGGCGCACGTTTACAAGCGCGGAGGGCGTAACTTCCATTGCGTCCTGCGTGGCCATACGCTCCTTTATGAGCTTTTCAAGCCTTGCAATGCCTATGCGGAGCTGGTTCTGAAGCAACTCGCCCACCGAACGCACGCGGCGGTTGCCGAGGTGGTCGATGTTGTCTATCGTGCCGATGCCGTACTGGAGGTCGATGTTCGTGGAGATAGAGGCCACTATGTCGTCCACGGTGATGTGCTTGTGGTTGAGCTTTTCAACGATGGGCTTTATGGCCTTCTTTTCGTCGTCGTCCAGTTCGGTCTTGTCCGAGCCGAGCAACATATTGAATACCTTGCAGGCGGCAACGAACTTTACGCGGGTATCCTTTCTCTTTTCCCTGTTCTTCTTTTCCTCGGGCTTTTCGTCCTCGCTCTCCTCCACTTCCCTGTAATAGTAGATAGCGTTGATTTCGTCCTTGAACTTTTCTGCAACGTCCTCCACCGTCTGGGTGCGGCACTCTTCGGCCAGCATCTTCATAAAGCGGAAGTTGGGATAGTATATGGTGGGCAGCAGCCCGAACATCTTGGGATTTTTATCGCTTACGGCCTTGAAGTTTATCGTGTTGTTGGCAATTATCTTGTGCCTTATTTCGCCGCGCTCGGGGTCGGATACGAGGACGAACACCTCGTTCACGCCGGCGTCCTGAATGGCGAAAGCCTGCTCTTCGGATACGACCTCGCCTGCCTTTGCCATAAGCTCGCCCGTTTCAGGGTTGAAGATGTCGTCTGCGAGCTTGCAGCCGGGAAGACGGTAAGCAAGGTTGAGCTTTTTGTTGAACTTGTACCTGCCCACCTTTACCACGTCGTACCTTCTGGGGTCGAAGAAGAGGTTGTTGAGGTGCTGGCGCACCGATGCCTCGGTGGGAATTTCGCCGGGACGCAGCCTGCGGTACAGCTCTATAAGGCCGTCCGATTCAGACTTGGTGGTATCCCTTTCTATGGTGTCGGCAATCATCTTGTCGTCGGCGAAGAGGTCGAGAATGGTTCTGTCTGAACCGAAGCCGAGGGCGCGCAGAAGGACGGTAGCGCACAGCTTGCGCTTCCTGTCTACGTGTACCCACAGAACGCCCTGGGCGTCCTGCTCGAATTCCAGCCATGCGCCGCGGTTGGGGATTACGGTTGTGCCGAACATCTCCTTGCCCGTCTTGTCGCGCGTGGAGGCATTGTAAACGCCGGGCGAACGCACGAGCTGCGAAACTATAACGCGCTCTGCGCCGTTGATGATGAATGAGCCGCTATCCGTCATGAGCGGGAATTCGCCCATGAACACGGGCTGGTCTATAACCTCGTCCTTTACTTTGTTGACCAGCCTTACGGTGACGTGCAGGGGAAGCGCATACGTTGCATCGCGGTTGCGGCACTCCTTTTCGTCATACTTGGGCTTTTCGTCGAACCAGTGGTTGAGGAAGTAGAGCTCGTAATGGTCGGAATAGTCGGTAATGGGCGAGAAGTCCTCAAACACCTCGGAAATGCCTTCGTTGATGAAAGAGGCGTAGCTGGCCTTCTGAATTTCAACGAGGTCGGGTATGTCTATGACTTCGTTGATTTTGCCGAATTTTCTTCTTTCCGTTTTGCCGTACTTGTGAACAGGTAAATTCATTGAAAGATAAATACTCCTTTTGGCTTACGCCGTTATTCTTAGGGTCGCCGCGCTGGCGCACGGCTGAATATGCAAGCGATTATCCGTATATATCTTTTCACCGGAAAAAATCTACAAAACAAAATTAAAGATTTGGGGGAGTACACTCCTGCGGCACACATTATATGAACCGCACTATTGCGGGCGCGGAATTTGAACTGCGCTCCCTGCTGGGCGCGTTTGCGGGCGCGGAATTTTTAAACCGCCGTGCTAAACCTGCGGTAAGGCTGCTTTCCCGCGGCGCTCATGCCGCCATATTCCGCACGGCGCTTGTGCCGCGAAAAAACCGGGTTTCCGGCGGGGGCGTATCCCCTTCGGGACAAATCTCTTAAAAAAGTATTAATAAACCGCAGCGTGCATAAAAATAAAATAATACTATAGTCGCGCGCGAGGCTGACGGGCAAAAAATTTACTTTGCAGAGTGCAAAAAAATTTTAAAAATTTTGCACCTTTTTGAGCCGCGCACTTTACAAACGCCGCTTTATGGTATATAATTGTTACGTTGAGCGCAATTAGCAGCCGACAAGCTCGCCGATTGCCGCCCGATTTGCGGTAAAAAAATGGCCAAATGTGGCAAATACCGCATTTTAATACATTCTATCATTATATTCAAGCGCAGTACTTAAGTCAAGTATTTTTGCGCCGTTTTGCCGACTTTATAATAAAATTCATACAAAAAAGCGCGCATTGCGGAGAATTAAGGCGAAAATGCAGGCCGACAAGCTCACTGGCCGCCATTGCGGCATACACGGGTAAGGAATGAGGATAGACAAATTTCTGAAAGTTTCGCGCATACTCAAAAGGCGCACGGTTGCTCAGGAGGCGTGCTCCGCGGGCAAAGTTATGATAAACGGACGCGAGGCAAAACCCTCGCACGAGGTAAAAGCCGGCGACATTGTTGAGATACTCTACCAGAGCGGAACGCTTAAGTTCAAGATAAAGGAAGTTAAAGAAGTAGTTAAAAAGGACGAGGCGCAGAACCTTTATGAAATCGTAGGCTGAATTTTTTTGCGCGCCTCAAGGAAATATTTATGAAAGTAAGTGCTATTATCTGCGCCGCGGGAACAGGCGAACGCGCAGGGTTCGGCAGGAACAAACTGCTTGCCGCGCTCTACGGCGCTCCGGCGCTCTATCACACCCTCAAACAATTTGATATTCCCGAAATCGACGAGGTGATAGTCACCTCCTCCGTCCACGACTATAAGGAGATAAAGGCGCTGTGCGCGCCCTTCGGTTACGAGGTTACGATAGGCGGCAAGACGCGCACGGACGGCGTGCGCAAGGCGCTTGAAAAGGTAACGGGAGATATAGTTCTGATACACGACGGCGCAAGGCCGTTTGTTACACACAAGATAATTCAGGACTGCATAGAGTGCACCAAAACTTACGGCAGCGGCGTGTGCGCCACACCCGTCACCGACACGATGGCTACAGTATATTACGGCGTTATAACCGACGTACCCAAGCGCGAAACGGTGTACAGCGTGCAGACCCCGCAGGGCTTCCGCTCGGCAGACATCAAAAAGGCGTACGAGCTTGCAGACGGCGACGGCCAGACCTACTCGGACGACAGCGCGCTGTATGCAAATTATATAGGCCTGCCGCACATATTTGAGGGCGACAGACACAACACCAAGCTCACTTACCGCGAAGATTTTACAAAAGACATACCCCCCATTGCGGCCGTTGAAGGCTGCCGCGTGGGCATAGGTGCGGACACGCACGCCTTTGGCGGACTGGACGACTATGTCACCCTTGCGGGCGTGAAGATAAGCTGCGACAGCTCGCTTATAGCGCACAGCGACGGCGACGTGGTGCTGCACGCAGTTATGGACGCCATACTTTCGGCCAGCGGACTTAAAGATATTGGCCACTACTTCCCCGATACCGACAAAAAATATAAGGGAGCAGACAGCTCCAAACTACTCCTCGAAGTTATGGATATGGCGCGCGGGCAGGGATATGCGCCCGTCAATTTATCGGTTGCCGTGCAGGCGGAAAAGCCCAAACTTGCACCCTGCATAGACGATATGGTACTCTCCCTTTCAAAGCTGTGCAACCTTGAGCCCTCGGCCGTGGCAGTTGCCGCAGGCACGAGCGAAAGACTGGGTTTTGTGGGCGAAGGCCTCGGCATAACGGCTTACGCCGCCGTGCTTATGAAAAAGCTTTGATTGCGGCATATATGGCAATGAGTTGAGTTTACCCGCGTAATATGCGGCAGTTAATTGACTTTGCCCGCGTAATATGCGGCAACAAACAGTATTAGCCAGCGGCATATACGGCAACCAACACGCTTTGCCAGCAGCATATATGGCGGGATATTGCAGAGCATAATAAAATATAAAAAATTGTTAATTGCCCCATATATACGGGGCAATTAGTATTTACGGTACATTTAAATGGCTAAAAGCACAACTGTTTTTGTTTGCAGCGAATGCGGAGCTACCAGCCCGCGCTGGCTGGGGCGCTGTCCTTCCTGCGGAAAATTCAACACCATGGCCGAGGAAATCGTAAACCCCGAACCGGCGGTAAAGACGGCAAAAAAGACGGTATATTCCACTCCGCACGCAAAGCCACTTTCGCAGGTGGAATACATAAGCTACGAGCGGACACCCTCCGGCATTTCCGAGTTCGACAACGTAATCGGCGGCGGCATAGTCAAGGGCTCGCTCATACTTCTGGGCGGCGACCCGGGCATAGGCAAGTCCACGCTGCTCACGCAGATAGCGGCGCATCTTTCGCAAAAGCACAAGGTGCTGTATTTTTCCGCCGAGGAGAGCTGTTCGCAGGTGAAGCTACGCGCGGAGAGGCTGGGGCTCTCTTCAGACAACCTGCTGCTTCTGAACGAGACCTGCATAGACGGCCTTGAAAGCGAGCTTGACGGCGTGGAGTTCTGCGTGATTGACTCCATTCAGGCAGTATATACCGAGGACCTCTCCTCCTCTTCGGGGTCGGTAGGTCAGGTGCGCGAGTGCGCCTCGCGGCTGATGCGCATTGCAAAGAGCCGCGGCATAACATTCTTTATAATAGGCCACGTCACCAAGGAGGGCGCGCTTGCAGGTCCCAAAGTCCTTGAACACATAATGGATACGGTGCTGTATTTTGAGGGTGAAAACCAGGAAAACTACCGTATTCTGCGCTCGGTAAAGAACAGGTTCGGCAACGTTTCGGAAGTGGGCGTGTTTGAAATGACCGACCACGGCATCATAGCCGTGACCGACTATTCGGGCATATTCCTTTCGGAGAGCCGCGGCGAAGAGGCGGGCTCGGTTGTGACGCCTGCGCGCACGGGCAACAGATGTATGAACGTTGAAGTGCAGACGCTTATATCAAAGACGAGTTTCGGCCAGCCGCGCAGAATGCCGCTGGGCGTGGACTACAATAAACTTGTGCTGCTTTTAGCCGTGCTTGAAAAGCGGTGCGGCGTAAACCTGGGCGGGTTTGACGTGTACGTCAACGCAATGGGCGGCATAAAGCTCAACGAGCCTGCCGCCGACCTTGCCGTGTGCGCGGCGCTGGCCTCCTCCTACTACGATAAGCCGATAGACAAGTTCACCGCCGCATTCGGCGAAGTGGGACTTACGGGAGAAGTCAGGGCGGTTTCCTATGCCGAAAAGCGCGTTGCCGAGTGCGTTAAAATGGGCTTTAAAAAGGTGCTCGTACCCGCAAAAAATATGAAGTCCATGACAAAGTATCTCGATAAAATAGACGTCGTGCCCGTGCTGTATGCAAGTACTATGATAAAAAATTTATTCAGATAAACCAAATCTGCCTTGAAAACAAGTTAATTATGCTGATATTTATTGCAATATGTGTGGCAATCACCGCAATTTCACTTGTCAACTTTATACTCTACGCCCTTGACAAGCGCGCGGCGCAAAGGGGCGAATGGCGCGTACCCGAAAGGGTGCTGCTCTCCCTCTCCTTCTTCGGCGGAGCGGCGGGCGGAATTGCGGGAATGATATTCTGCCGCCACAAGACGCGCAAGCCGCTGTTTATTGCAGTCAACGCTCTCGGCATTATATGGCAGGCGGCGGCGATAATTTTTGCCGCCATATACCTTTTGCCGTAAAGCCGATTAAAGACGACATATATGCGCCCCAACTGAATTTATTGCGCAGGCGCGCCACGCGCAAAAATACTTTGAAGGTGGCAGGCCGCCACGCGCAAAGCGCTCCGCTTGAGTTCTACGGCAGCCCGCCGCACACAAAACGCCCCACCAAGTTACACGGCAAACAGCAACGCAAAACACCCCGCAATATGCCTTTTTTAATCAATTATAAAGTCAATTAAAAGCAACTTTTGCAGCCCCTGAAAGCGGGGCTGTTTTTTCATATTTATGATAAAAATCAACTGCTGCAAAAATAATTTTTCTTTTACTCTATGCCGTTGACTTGCAGGGCACGGGCTATTATAATACTGTATGTAAACAGGATGCTGCAAAACTTTATGTAAATTTACGCCGCACGAGAGGCTTTCTGTATGCAATCGCTTAAAGAAATATATAAAATAGGCCGCGGGCCTTCAAGTTCACACACCATCGGCCCGGAACGCGCCGCAGAGCTTATGAAGGCGCGCTATCCCCAGGCCGACAAGTTCAGCGTTACGCTTTACGGCTCGCTTGCGCTGACCGGAAAGGGGCACTGCACCGACGCGGTGCTAAAAAAGACATTTGAGCCCATCCCCTGCGAGGTCTTGTTCGATAAGACGACGCCCTGCCCCGTACACCCCAACACGCTGGACATTACGGCGCTGCGCGGCGACAAAAAACTGGCCGTCACCCGCTTTTACAGCGTTGGCGGCGGCACGATACGCATAGAGGGCGAGCCCGACGAAACCTGCGGCATAGACAACGACGTCTACCCCCTCTCCACCTACGACGAAATACGGCCTATTGCAGCGCGCACAACATGCGCTTATGGCAGTATGCATATATGTGCGAGGGCGACGAGCTTTTTAACTATCTGCACACCGTATGGGAACAAATGAAGACAACCATACACGAGGGGCTGACAACTTCGGGCGTGCTGCCCGGCTGCCTTGGAACGCAGAGGCGTGCGCAGCACCTTTACAATCAGCGCCACATAGACGAGTCGGCGCAGACAAGAGAGAACAGACTGGTATGCAGCTACGCATTTGCCGTGAGCGAGCAGAACGCGGCGGGCGGAATGGTAGTCACCGCGCCCACCTGCGGCAGTTGCGGGGTAGTGCCCAGCGTTCTGCACTACATGCAGGACACCCGCGGCTTTTCTGACGAACAGATAGTGCGCGCGCTGGCGACGGGCGGCATTGTAGGCAACATAATAAAGACCAACGCCTCGATAAGCGGCGCGGAGTGCGGATGTCAGGCAGAGATAGGCTCGGCCTGCTCTATGGCGGCAGCGGCGCTAGGCGAGCTGTTCGAGATGGGGCTCGGCCAGATAGAATATGCTGCTGAAGTGGCTATGGAGCACCACCTGGGACTGACCTGCGACCCCATTGCGGGACTTGTGCAGATACCCTGCATAGAGCGCAACGCCGTGGCGGCGATGAGGGCGATAAACGCGCTCAGCCTGGCAAACTTTCTGGCGGATTCGCGCAAGATAAGTTTTGACCTGATAGTCAAAACTATGTACAACACGGGGCGCGACCTGCTTAAAAGCTACCGCGAGACCTCTTCCGGCGGGCTTGCAAAATATTACCCCGTGAGCAAACTGCACTTTGAATAACCTTATTTTATAAAGAAGCGGCGGCGCGCAGAAAATCTGCGCGCCGCCGCTTACGGTTAAAAAGTAATGGATAGTGCAATAGCTTTTTTATTTTTAAACTGATAAAAAAATAAGTTTTATTGCACCATTACTTAAACCGTAACCTGAAATTGGCCTGCATATATGCCGCAATTAACGCTTTACCCCGTACTCCCCACGGAAAAAGAAGTGTTATACCAGAAAAACTTTTTTAATAAGCCTTAAGTCCTTTTTATTAAAGAAAAATAAAATTTACCTCTCTTTACGGTAACCCGCAAAGCTTTACGCAAAAATTCTTTTGCGAAATTTTACAGTAAACATACTTTGTCTTATGCCAAAGGCTTACAAATCGTCTGCGTCCTGCACGGGCACTCCCCCGTCTGAAGGTACGCCCGTATAACTGCCGGAAGGATCGTCGTGACTGTAAAAACTGCGTTTACTTGCAGTTTTTTGCACAGCCGCTTGCGCCCTTAGAGCCGCAGCTTTTGGACTTTGTGTTTTTTGACTGGTTTT
Organism: Candidatus Coproplasma excrementigallinarum; assembly: GCA_018714625.1. Taxonomy (GTDB): domain Bacteria; phylum Bacillota; class Clostridia; order Christensenellales; family Borkfalkiaceae; genus Coproplasma; species Coproplasma excrementigallinarum. Next base: position 30,598 of record DVNE01000046.1, on the reverse strand, counting down.
CATTAGCTTTCTTCATATTCTCTCCTTTTCAAAGGGCAAGTGCAATTCAACATACCCCTGCGAAGATTTGCAGAGCGGGCACACATCCCACGCCTTTGTGCCGGTGTGCATATAACCGCATTCGCTGCATATATAGAGCATGGGGCTTTCGTTGGAAAACAGCGTACCCGATTTGTATGCCTCGTAGAGGTAATTGAAAATCATTTCGTGACGCTTTTCCACATTGGCGACCAGTCTGTACAGCGCGGCTACATCGCTGAAGCCCTCTGCCTCGGCCTCAGCCGCAAAGTCGGGATATATTTTGGTGTGTTCGGCGCGCTCGTCCTGTGCGGCATAGCGCAGGCACTCTTCAAGACTGCCTCCGTGGAAGGGGTATCCCGCGTCCAGATCGATATTGTCGAGTTTTTGTCCTCTTTTGGAAAGTTCTTCAAAAAATCTGCGCGCGTGCACCGTTTCGTTTTTTGCAAGCGTGCGAATGGTATCGGCGAGCGTAACATAGCCCTGCTGCGTGGCAAGCCTTGCCGCAAGCTGGTACCTCATTCCCGCCTGAGCCTCACCCGCAAAACTGCGCGCAAGGTTTAAATAAGTTTTGGTATCTTCAAATTGCATAACTGCCCTCCGCAAGTATTTTGGGCAGATTTTGCCCGCACTATTCGGCTAAATCAAGGGAAAATATGTAAACTGATACAATATAAACTATAAAGTATTTTAAATAAAAAAGCCTGCGGCGCGCAAGAATTCTTGCGCGCCGCAGGCTTTATATTTTAAAGATTAAAGAATAGAATCTATAAATTCTTCGGGGTTGAATTTTTCAAGGTCGCCTATCTTTTCGCCCGTGCCTACAAATATGACGGGAATTTCAAGCTCGCCGCACAGCGAAATTACAAATCCGCCCTTTGCGGTGGAATCGAGCTTGGTAAGCACAATGCCGTCGAGGTCGACAGCCTCGTCGAAAAGGCGCGCCTGGTTTATTGCGTTGTTTCCCGTGGTCGCGTCGAGAACGAGCAGTTTATATACGTGCGCCTGCGGGTATTCGCGGGATATTACGCGGGAAATCTTTTTCAGCTCCTCCATAAGGTTTGCCTTAACGTGCAGTCTGCCCGCCGTATCCACGAGCAATACGTCAGTACCCTTGGCCTTTGCCGAGGAGATTGCGTCGAACACGACGGCCGAAGGGTCGCTGCCCTCTTCGTGCTTTACTATGCGCACGCCCGCCCTCTCTGCCCAGACGGTGAGCTGGTCTGCCGCGGCGGCACGGAAGGTATCGGCCGCAGCCACGGTCACGCTCTTTTTGTTCCTTAAGAAGTAGTCGGCAAGCTTGCCTACCGTAGTGGTCTTGCCAACGCCGTTAACGCCTATTAAAACTATTACGGCAGGATACTCTATTTCAGGTACTTCAGCACGGGTGAGCGTGTCCTCGAGAATGTCCTTTAAAAGGTTTACAACATACTCCTCGTCCTTTAGCTTTTCCTTTTTGACCTCGGCGCGCAAATCCTCCACCGTCTCCTCCGCCGTCGTGACGGAAATATCGGCGGAAATGAGAATTTCTTCAAGCTCGTCATAGAACTCGTCGCCTATCTTTCCCCTTGTAAACAGCGCCTTTATTGCGCCGCCGAGGGTCTGTTTGGTCTTTTTTAAAGCGTCCTTTATTTTAGAAAAAAATCCCATAAATATTCCTTTTGAATTACATTATACAGCTTTCGCAGCGCAAGGCCTTGCTCAAAGCTGAAAAAACTATGAGCGCGATTACATAACCGTATCGCCGCCGAGACGGGTTTCCACGTCGGAGAGCTTTACGGAAACTATTTTAGAGACGCCCTTTTCCTCCATGGTTACGCCGAAGAGAGTATCGGCATTTTCCATTGTGGGCTTACGGTGGGTTATTACTATGAACTGCGTCTGTGTAGAGAATTTTTTGAGGTACTTTGCATACCTGCCTACGTTTGCCTCGTCGAGGGCGGCCTCGATTTCGTCGAGCACGCAGAAGGGCATGGGACGCATGCCTATGATGGCGAAAAGTATGGCTATCGCCGTGAGGGCGCGCTCGCCGCCGGAGAGAAGGGAAATTTTGGTGAGCTTTTTGCCGGGAGGGCAGGCCACTATTTCCACGCCCGCGTCGAGAGGGTCTTCACAGTCGGTATAGTCGAGCTGAAGCTCGGCCCTGCCTCCTCCGAACAACTCCTTGAATGTCTGTTTGAAGTTTTCGTTTATCTTGTAGAAGCCGTCGTTGAAGATGCGCAGCATCTCCTGCCTTATATCGTCTAAAGCTACGCCGAGGTCGTCTATCGCCTTTTCCATATCAGACTTTTCCTCGGCCATCTTGTCGTAGCGCTCCTTCACCTCTTTATATTCGGCGACGGCGTTGGGGTTGATTGCACCCAGCATGGTTATCTGGCGCTTGAGCGAGGCAACCTGACCGGGCGCGGCCGATATATCGAAGTCCTCCACCTTGTATTTGAGGCAGCCTTCGTAGTCCTCGCCGTACTCCTCGGATATGCGTTGTTGCATATTTTCGAGGTCGGCGTCGAGCTTGGTGAGCGCTATCTGCTGATTGTTGCGCTTATCGGTGAATTCCTGGATGTTCTTGTTTGTTTCGTAACGCTCTATATCGAGCTGCTTTATGCGCGCGTTGGTGGCGGCCTTGCTTTCGGTAGTGCTCTTTATGCGCTCGCGTATGTCGTCTACGACCTTCTGCTCGTCGGCGGTCAGCGCGGAGTGCTCGGCCTGGCGGTTGAGCTCTTCAAGCTCGCGCTCTATGTCGGGTATGGCGGCGCGCGTTGCCGCTATCTTCTTTATCAGATCTTCCTTTTCGCCGCGCAGCCTTTCGGTATTCTCCTTGCCCGACTTCACCGCCGCCTCGAGCGAGGCCTTTTCCACGCGCTGGGAGTTGAGCTCTTCAAGCTTTTCGTCCCTGCGCGCAACTATGGCGTCGTACTGGGTAGAGATATTTTCTATCGCGGACGAGGCCTCGGACGAGCGTTCGTTGAGGTCGCTCGCGCCGCGCGTCGTTTCGCTGTACTTGTCGTCGAGGGCGGCAAGACGGGAGCTTATCATCTGTTCGGTCTGCGCAAACACCGAATACCTGCTCTCTTCCGAAGAGAGCTGCTTTAAAAGACTTTCAGAGAGCTGCTCGTTTGCGGCGAGGTCAGCGCGCGAGGACTGGAAGCGCTCGCGCAGTTTTTCCAGCTCGGCATTCTTTTCCTCCAGATCGGCCTGAGCCTTTTCGCGCAGGTTTTCGGCGCGGGTGAGGGCGGCCTTTTTATCGGAAATGCTCTCCTCTATCTCCTTTATTCTGCGCTCGTTGGCAAGCAGGTTGCCCGCATTGTCCTTGCGGGAACCGCCCGTCATTGAGCCCGAACTGTTTATCACGTCGCCGTCGAGGGTGACTATTTTGAACGCGCGGGGGTATTTGCGCGCTATCTGCGTGGCGTTCTCTATATCGTCGCACACGAGGGTGTTGCCGAGCAGATACCTTATGACGTTATCGTACTTTTTGTTGTATTCAACAAGGTCAACGGCGTAGCCTATCGCGCCCTTTTCCCTGCGGGCGGCGCGTATGCTGTCGCCCTCCAGCCTGGGACGGAGAGCATCTACCGGCAGGAATGTGACCTGGCCGCCGCGGGTACGCTTTAAGTGCTCTATGAGGAACTTGGCGTCCTCACGCGTGGCGGTGATGACGTTCTGCATAGAGCCGCCGAACGCCGTCTCGATAGCCACTTCGTAGTCGCCCGCCGTGCTGACTATGTCGGCGATAAGGCCCTGGATTTTGGCGGAAATTTCGGGGTACGCCTTGGCGTCCGTCATAAGTCTCTTTACAGAGTATATGTAGCCGTCGAACCTGTCGCGCAGGGCCTTTACCGTGGCGAGACTGTCGTTTAAGCTTGCTATCTGCGAGCGGGCGTCGTAAGCCCTGCCCGTATATGTGCGTATGCTCTCCTCTGCGTCGCGCACGGCCTTTGTGGCGCGCTCCATAATCTCGTTTTCAGAGGATATGAAGTCTACAAACTCGCCGTGCTTTTTTATCGCTTCGTCATAGTCGCGCTTGTAGCCGTCGCGCACGCCCTTTATTTCGTCGAGCGTCTGTCTGACTTCGGCGAGACGCTCGTTTAACAGCTCGCGCTGAGCCTCTATCGAGCCCATGTTTTTGTTGAGGTCGGAGAGGTCGCGGAAGGTATCCATAACCTTCTTTCTGTTTTCGTCGTTCATGGCCTCGAACTTGCCTATCTCCTTGGAGAGGGCGGAGAGCTCCTCCTCGGCGGCGGCGCAGGCCGCGGCAAGCCTTTGGGCGCGCTCTGAATTTTTGGCGTTGTAGTCCTCGGCGCGGCGGATTTCCTTTTCAATTTCGTCTATGCGCTGGGAAGAGAACGTTACGTCCTCCTGCGCGGCGCGCAGTTTTTCCTTTACGGAATTGGCCTTTTCCTGCAGCACCTTGCCTTCGCCCGTCTTCTGCTGAATGCCTACTGTGTAGCGCAGCAGCCTTTCGTTGAGGTCGGCGAGCGATTCGTCCGCACCCGCAACCATATCGCGGCACTCATCGTATTCCTTTAAAATTTCAGACGAGCGCGCCGTCAGCTTTTCGAGCTCGGCGGTGTAGTGAGTTATTTTATCGTTTATCTTCTGCTTGCGCTCTGCGCTGGTATCGTAGTTGTAGATGTACGCGTTGATTTCCATTTCGCGCAGTTTGCCGTACAATTCTTCGTACTTTATGGCGCTCTCCGCCGCCTTTTCTGCCGGGCCGAGCTGACGTTCAACCTCGTGCATGCGCTGCAGAAAGACGTACAGATTGTCGCGCGCGGCCGAAAGTTTGCGCTCGGCGTCCGCCTTGCGCTCCTTGTATATGGATATACCCGTGGCCTCTTCAAAGATGGAACGCCTGTCCTCGGGCTTGGCGTTCATAATCATCTCTATTCGGCCCTGACCTATAATCGAATAGCCCTCCTTGGCGGCGCCCGCGCCGTGCAGAAGGCCGGTGAGCACCTTCATCCTCGAAGGCTGGCGGTTGAGCAGATATTCGCTGTCGCCGTTGCGGTAGAGGCGACGGGTCATTTCCACCTCGTCGCAGTCTATATCGAATATGCGGGAGGCATTGTCGAACGACAGAGTGACCTCGCAGAACGATGTGGGGCGGCGCTTTTCCGTACCGTTGAAGATAACGTCGAGCATCTGCGAGCCGCGCATCATTTTTGCCGACTGTTCGCCGAGTACCCAGCGGATTGCGTCGGCAACGTTGGACTTGCCGCACCCGTTGGGTCCGACTATGCAGGTTACGCCGTCCTGCAACGGAATTACAGTTTTATCGGCAAACGACTTGAAGCCGACAAGTTCTATTTGTTTGAAAGTTACCATATAACTCCTTACAGAGCGCGGCGCGCCGCGGCAGATAAAGTGCGCTTTAAAGGCCGTAAAACAGCCATATGTGCGGGTTAATTACTTAAAAACAGTAATCGGATTATTTTTGCGGACAAAGGCTAAAAAGTCATAACTTTACAGCTTAAAAACCGCAAATCCGCGCACATTTTTTGCCGTGAAACGGGCATATGTGCGGGGCAATTTATTTGTTGAACAGATTTAAGATGGCGAGGTTGAGTTCGTCGCCCGAATTGAATGTTACGCAGCTTACGTCGTCCAGGTCGGTCACCATTGTGCCGTCAGGCTTGCCGTAGCTGTCCACCACGGCAAGGCGGATTGTATCCACGCCTATCTCCTCTATAAAGCCGCTCTCGGTATATCCCCTCTCGCCTATCAGCTCGAGAGTGCATACAAACCTGTTGGTGGAGATAAATTCGAGCACAGACACGAAAAGACTGCTTTCGGGCAGGTTGAGCGGCTTGCGCTCCGTACCCTTTGCCGCGGCGAGGTTGGCTATTTTGCCGAGATACTGCGTGTTGTATTGCAACCTTATGACGGCTTCGATCTCGGTAAGTCTGTAGCCGTCGTGCAGGCCGTCTGGCGAGATGCGCTCTATGAGCGCCCAGTCGTCGTTATAGCCTATTATGTACCCGACGTCGAAGCGGCGGCTGTCGCTACTGTCGGTATAAATTTCGTATAATGTATTCTTTTCTACTATATTTTTAAAAGTTTCCATAGCTTAAAACCCGGAAAATCAGGCGATTAAAACGCGGAAATTCAGGTTGATAAAATGCGGGTAATTCAAGCGGATAGAATGCGGAAATGCAGGTATAAGGCAATAATTAAGCCATACATGCGGGCAAATCAGCTTTTAAGCGCCTGCAACGCGCTCTTTGCGGCGCGCTTTTCCGCCTCGCTCTTGCTGCCGCCCGTGCCCGAAAAGCTTTTGCCGCACACAAGCACGTCGCACACAAACTCCGGCTTGTTGGAAGTACCGCCGCAAAGGCGGGTATTGTACTGCGGCAGCTCTTCGCCGCGCGCCTGAACAAACTCCTGAAGTTCGCCCTTGAAGTTTTCCTGCTCAAGAAAGTGCGCGGAGAGCAGCGTTTTTGCAACAAATTTTTGCGCGCTTTTATATCCGCCGTCGGCAAAGATTGCGCCCGCAACCGATTCGTAAATCGAGGAGAGCGCCTTTTCGCCTATGTCGGGCACGCCCTTTACAACATAATCGGGAAGGCCTAACGCAAGCGAAGCCGCCTTGAGCGGCGCGTGGGAGACGAGTTTTTGGCGCCTGGCCGTCATATAGCCCTCGTCGCCGCCCTCCTCATAGAGCTTGACTGTGACAATGAGTTGAATTACCGAATCGCCTAAAAATTCAAGCTGTTCAAAATTCTCCCTGCGCGAGGCCGAGGAATGAGTGAGAGCGCGCACGAGCAGCTCTCTGTTCCTGAATTTATAGCCGAGCTTTTTTTCAAGCGCGGCGAGTTCGCCCTTATCAAAAATTTTAGCCATTATTCCTCTTTGGGGATAAGGTTATCCCAGTCCACTTTTGAGAGCATCTCCTCCACCCTGCCTATGAGGTTGCCGCGGTATATGTTGGCGGCATTGTTGACGGCAGCCGTAATCGTGCGCGCCTTGGACGAGCCGTGGCTCTTTATTACCACCTTTTTTACGCCCAGAAGAAGTGCACCGCCGACCGCCTCGAAGTCGAGGCTGGCACGCATGCGCTTGAACGCCTTTAAAAGGAAGAGGCTGCCTATCTTGGCAGAGACCGAGCTTGTGGCCTCCTTTTTTATTACGGAGAGTACAAGCTTTGCCGCGCCCTCTATCGACTTTAACGCGATATTGCCCGAAAAGCCGTCGCATACGGCGACGTCGCAGTCGCCGAGCATTATGTCGCGCCCCTCGATATTGCCGGCAAAGTTGATTACGTCCATCTTTTTAAGCAGCTGATAGGTCTGCTGGTGCAGGGGGTCGCCCTTGTGCTCCTCCGTGCCGTTGTTCAGAAGACCAACCCTTGCGTTCTTTACGCCGAAGCCCGCCTCCGCATAGGCCGTGGCAAGCACTGCAAACTGGCAGAGCATGGAGGGCTTGCACTCGGCATTTGCGCCGCAGTCGCACAAGAGGGTATATCCGCCATGTACGTTGGGTATTGCAGGGCAGAGCGCGGGGCGCTTTATGCCCCTTATTCTGCCGAGCAGAAGCTGACCTGCGGCTATCGTGGCGCCTGTAGAGCCCGCCGTTACAAGTCCCGCAATGTCCTCCTCCGCCTTGAGTGCCCTGAACGCCTTTACAAGTGAGGATTCGCGCTTGCGGACAGCCTCGGTGGGAATGTCGTTCATGTCTATCACGTCGCGGCAGTCCATTATCTCCAGACGGGAAGTATCGTAGCTGTACTTTTTAAGCTCTTCCTCCACAACCTCTTGTCTGCCTGCAAGTATCAAATAAAGCTCTTTATCGCCCTCGAGAGCCTTTACAGCACCCTCCACTATGGCTGCGGGGGCGTTGTCGCCGCCCATGGCGTCAACTATAATCTTAATCATGAAATCTCCTCAAAATTGCGCGCCCGTGCAAATCTTACCAAACTGAAGTTTTGCCGCAAAGGGGCGTGCAGGCCTGTATATGCCGCAGCTATCAGTACAAAAGGTTGCCGACGGTGCGGGGGAAGGGAATTACGTCCCTGATATTTGAAACGCCCGTCAGGTACATTATAAGCCTTTCAAAGCCCAGGCCGTAGCCCGAATGTACGCAGCCGCCATAGCGCCTTAAATCGGTGTAGAATTCGTAGTCGGCGGCGTTGAGACCGCATTCCTGCATGCGGCGCTCGAGGACGTCAAGTCTCTCCTCCCTCTGGCTGCCGCCTATGAGCTCGCCTATGCCGGGCACGAGAAGGTCGGCCGCGGCAACTGTTTTGCCGTCGTCGTTGAGGCGCATGTAGAAGGCCTTGATTTCCTTGGGATAATCGGTGAGGAACACCGGCTTTTTATATACCGTCTCGGTGAGGTACCTTTCGTGCTCGCTCTGGAGGTCGCAGCCCCAGTCTACGGGGTATTCGAACTTTTTGCCTTCGGCTATGGCCTGCTTTAAAATTTCGATGGCCTTTGTATAGCTCAGGCGGACAAAATCGCCGCCCTTGAGTGCCTCGAACCTGTCTTTAAGCTCGGGGCATACCCTTTCGGTGAGGAAATCAACCTCGTCCTTGCACGTCTCGTGCACGTATTCGGCCACAGACTTCACCATCGCCTCGGCGACGTTCATGTCGCCTGCAAGGTCGCAGAAAGCCATTTCGGGCTCTATCATCCAGAACTCGGCCGCGTGACGAGCCGTGTTGGAATTTTCCGCGCGGAACGTGGGGCCGAATGTATATACATTGGAGAACGCCATAGCGAACGTCTCTACGTCAAGCTGGCCTGACACGGTGAGTGCGGCGCGCTTGCCGAAGAAATCCTTTGAAAGGTCGGTTTCGCCGGGGGCGAGGGTGGTTACCCTGAACATTGCGCCTGCGCCCTCGCAGTCAGAGCCCGTTATTATGGGCGTGTGGACATAGACGAAGCCGCGCTCGTTAAAGAACTTATGAATGGCGAACGCCGCCTGTGAGCGTATGCGGAACACCGCGCCGAACAGGTTTGTCCTGGGGCGGAGATGAGCGATTTCACGCAGGAATTCTGCCGAATGCCTCTTCTTTTGCAGGGGATACGAGGGGAGCGACGCGCCCTCTATTACCACCTCTTCGGCGTGCAGCTCAAAGGGCTGACGCATTTCGGGGGTGAGCACTATGCTGCCGCGCACGCGCAGAGCCGCGCCCACGCCGCAGTGTACAATCCCTTCATAGTCGGCGAGCTTTTCCCTTTCAAGCACGACCTGGCAGTTCTTCTGGCAGGAGCCGTCGTTGAGTTCTATGAACCCGAAGTTTTTGCCGTCGCGCACGGTGCGCGCCCAACCGCAGATTTCCACCTCTGCGCCCGCATAGGCGGAACAATCTTCAAATAAACTTTTAATGTATGTTCTTTCCATAATTCCTCTTTGCCTGACGGCGCGGACGGAGCTTTTGCCGCCCGACGCGCGGATATTTTTTGCAAACAAATAATATACTCAAATTATTGTAACACATTTGCTTGCAAAACACAATAGAATTGCCCGACTTTTTGCAGAATATGCGCGCTTACGCGCGCGGGAGCGTGCGAACGGACGGGATTTTTGCAGTTATCGCATACACAGTTTTTTTAGCGGCCTGCGCAGACGAAAGGAAGAGTGTGCATTTTTCAGGCACAACTAAAAGCGCGTTGTAGAAATTTTTACGGCTTAATTCAAAGCTCGTTATGCAAATTTTGCCGCAAAAATTAAAAAATATTACCAGCAATTTGCGGTGCGGGCACGGATAAAAACGCCCATTATTCTGTACGCAAAGAGGCCGCCGCGGGCAAGCCGCGGCGGCCTTGATTAAATCTTCAATTTTATAGTTTTATGCGAAAATCAGCCTAAAGCACACGCTTTTTAAGCAAAAGCCGTTTGATAACTTCGGTCGGACAGCGCCTGTTTACAGAACGCCGCACCCCTTACAGCGCGCACCAAAGGCGCACCAAAAAAACGTTAAAAGCTTGCGGCAATATTTTCTATAATGGCGTCCACTTCAATAAGGTCTGCCGTCTCCGCCTCTATATTGTAGCCGTAGCCGCCCTTTAAAAAGTATATGCGCGTGGCCTTTTCCCTGGCGGATATGTGGAACCTGAAAGTTATTCTGCCCGAAGTATATGTGCTCTGAATATTCTTGTATTCACTCAGCTTATCGTAAAAAATGTTGCGCGCCTCCACATAGAGGCAGACGTCCACGCCCTCGTACGCGGTATATTCAGCGCGCCACATAACGACATCGCCGTCATCGTAGCCCATTGCAGGCGAGGCGAGCGCAAACTGCGTAAACCTTTCAAGCGCCTCTTCGCCGATAAACGGAATTATCTCTGCCATCTTTTCGTCTAACTGAACATTGCTTTCAAGAAGTTGCGAACGGGTGATATAGGGGCTTTCGGAAAGTTTATCAACAGAGTTGTTGTTAGACCTTAGCGCAACAGGCAGCAGAGTGGCAAGCACCACCGCCGCTATTATAAGCACAAAGGCAATGTACCACGCAAAAATAGGAATTCTGCCGAACAGCCTGCCGACACCGCCCGAACTTACCGTGTTGCCGCAGGTTGCGCCAGCCGCAACGGGCACTTCGCCGAAAACCTCGTCAGGCACGCTTTTTTCGGCAAGCTCGTCTTCAGCCTTAAAAATCACGCGTCTGTCAGGCATAGGGTGACCTTCGGCGCACTCATCAAACAGTTTTTCAATTCTTTTATCTTTTTTGTTACCTTTCATTTATGTTCCCCTACCTGCATGCGTTGCATCTTTCACTAAATAAACAGCAGCAAAGCAGTTTTGTCCACTATTTGTTTAACATTTCCCTCATAATTTGTTCGGCTTTAACAATTTCTTTGGAAACATACGATTTTGATACCCCGAGATTTGCGGCAATCTCACGCACGGTCATATCAAGATAGTACTTCATATACACCATATCGCGCACGGCGGGCGGCAAGGAATTAAGAAGGCTCTGCACGGTCAGCCGCGCGGCGGTCCGCTCCTCGCTGTCCTCCCCGCAGGGTACAAACTGGTAATCTGCCAGGTCTTCCGAAGGTTTCTCCGCCTTTAGCGCGTTTAAAGCGGTGTTATGTACTATGCGGCATACCCAGGCATAGCCGTTTGTGCCGCGCCTGTACTTTTCAATGTTGCGCACCACCTTTAAAAAGCTCTCCTGGACGACGTCTTCGGCGGCAAACTTATCCTTTACTACGGATTGGGCTATGAACATCATTACTCCGCCCATACACTCATAGAGCAATTCCACGCCGCTACGTTCGCCTTTTGCTATGAGCGAAAGCGCCATTTCGGTTTTTTTATATACTTCCTTTTGCATACGGATATATTTTATAATAACAGAATTGGTTTGTCAAACGACGGAGAAACAGAAAGAACGCTTAAAAAAAGGCAAAAAGCGCTTTTTCTGCGGGCGCTGCGCACAATTCTGAGCGTGCGCGCGGCGCATTTATATTTATTTTTTACAAAAAATGTGGACAAAGGCGGCTTTGCGACTGTTTTTATAATATAACGGCAATAAAAGAAATAACGCCGGCCTTACACATTTCGGCGGACAGCCTGAGGCTGCCGCCGGATACCGGGCGACCGCCTGCAAAAAATGAGACGACAGCGACCCCTGCACACCAAAGTGCATAGCGGCCGCAGGGCAGGCGGAAAAGAGCGGTCTTCAACTTGCGCGCAAACCATTTTACCCGACACGCGGGAGCATATCCGCGGCATCGCGGAACATATGCGACATTGTAGCATATGCGCAGTCTGAAGATACGCCATAAAACATTTTGCCCGCCGCAAAAACGCGTCTGCATTGCCCGTTGAGGCATATGCGCGGCGGACTTTTATAAGGAGAAAAAATGAAGAAAAAACCTACCGTCTATGCCATCGTTCTGGCGGCATGGGCATGCTGCGCGGCCGTTTTGGGCGTTGCACTGTGGCGACTGATTGCGGGGCTGGGTGAATACACGCCCGTAAAAAAGGCATTTATAATTGCCCTGCTTGCCATAAACACCGCGGTACTGTGCCTGATGTGGCTGGGAAGCATAAAGGACTTTATGTTTTCCGCCGCGTACGCAATAATGCACAAAAAATTCAACAAACGGTACGCGGAGATAGCAAAGTATGACGCGGAAACCGACGGCGAGCCGAGATTTTTGCTTTTGTACTGCACCTGCAACGACTTCAACGCCGAGGCGCTTGAAAGCTGCATGCGACAGAGGTATAAAAATTACAAGACGGTTATACTTGACGACAGCTCTGACGAGGAGTACAAAGCGCGCATAGACAAGTTTGCCGCCGAGCACGGCGCGGAAGTTATAAGGAGAAAGGAGCGCAAGGGCTATAAGGCGGGCAACCTGAACAACTACCTCTGCGGCAGGACGGACTACGACTACTTTGTTGTGCTGGACAGCGACGAGGTAATACCCGAAAACTATATTCAGGGAGTGCTTAAGTACTTTATCCACTGCAAGGACTGCGGCGCCGTTCAGGCAAGGCACAGAGCTACGCACGGCCAGAACGTATTTCAGCGGCTTATGGGGCTCAGCGTAGGCAGCAACGGACAGACTATGCAGGTTGTAAAAAACTTTTACGGCGCAAACGCGCTCATCGGCCACGGAATGACGGTGAGCAGGGCGTGCTACGAGGCAACGGGCGGGTTCCCGCTTGTGGTTGCCGAGGACATATCCTTTGCCGTAAAGATAAAGAACGCAGGCTTTAACGTTGTGTACGCGCCCGACATACTCTGCTTTGAAGAGTTCCCCGTAGACTATGTTTCGCTTAAAAAGAGACAGTGCAAGTGGACGCAGGGCAATCTTGAGTATATGAAGAAGTTCGGCAAAGAGATACGCCGCTCCAAGATGCGCTGGTTTGAAAAGCTCGACCTAGTGCTATCCCATTACAGCCTGCCCATAGTGCCCGTGCTCAGTCTGCTGCTCACCGTATGCACCATCACGCTGAGCTTCTTGGGCTACCCCATAATTAATTATTCGCTGGCGGTATATGTGATAATGATAGTATTCCTTTGCTCGCCGCTGCTGCCCGACCTGTTCGTCTACCACAAGGACCGCAACATACTGTTGCTTATCCCCTACTTTATTCTGAACATAGCGACCTACGCCTCGCTTGCGCCGATGATGCTGCGCACCATATTCCTTGGACTTTGCGGCAAGAAAGCGGTGTTCATAGTGACGCCCAAGACGTCTGAAAAGTTCGGAATAAAGGAAGTTCTGAAATACTCCTGGAGTTCGATTGTATTTGCCGCAGCCATCGGCGCGACCTGCTTTGCTGCGAGCGGCAGCCTGTTGCCCGTGCTGTTCATATTTGCGGGCTGCATCTCTGCGCCGTTTATAATACTGCTCTCCAATATACCCGTAAAAGAGCCGCGCAAGGACTTCATCGCATACGGCAGGGCACACAACATTCAGCCCAGGCTGAAGTGTGACGAATACACCATAGTATTCAAATAAGATTTTTTTCTTCCGCAAACAGTTTTTTTTAATTAAATTATTTATAAAAAGCGGCGGCGCCTGCTATCGGATAGCAGGCGCCGCCACTTTTTTCTATATTCAGCACTTTTACGCAGATTATATCTGAGCTTTTTGCCGCGCTTAAAATTATACTCCGCACCGCATCATGTGCCGTGCACCGACGCTTGCGGCCGTATAGCCGGGCTGCGGCGCAAAGGTCTTTTGCGGGAGATAATTATCCCTGCGGAGAAGTTTTTTGCTGCTTTGCCCGCCGCGAGTAACGGTGAGATAACACTCGCTTGAAACCACTCCGTCCTCCTCTCCCGTCACCACTGAAGAGAGCGAATATTCCGCGCCGTCAGAGAGGCCGTAAACTTCGCAACGGACATAGTAGAGCCCTGTTAAAACGCGTATATATACGGGGGAATTTGTGGTATTTACAAACTTCAAATCGCTGTAAGTGCCGCTCACCATTGCATCGCGCGATGGGCTGACATAGCTCACCGCAAGGCTGTGCGGGTGAAATTCCGTAACTTTTAACCCTGCGAGCAGTGCGGCGTTGTAGAGCGTGGTGCTGACCTGGCACACTCCCCCGCCCACGCCGTAGACAAAGCGGCCGTCCTCTATGATTTTTGCCTTTTTGAAGCCGTTCTTCTCCGTGCGTGCGCCGACGCGCGCGTTGAAGGAAAAACTTTCCTCGGGCGAAAGCACGCAGCCGCTTATTTTGCCGCCCGCAAGCTTTATGTTGGCGACGCGCGGAGAATTTTCACTGTCGAAATAGGTAGTGAATGCCGAAAGGCGGGCGGTTCTTTCTTTAAGCTCCTGCAACTCTGTATGCGGAGAGCTGCGCTCGACTTCCAGCCTGACCTCCTTAAACTCCTGCCCGAACCCCCTTTCACGCAGGGAGGAAAGAATATCTCCCCTCAGCTTTGCGCCGTCGGCAACAGCGCCGCCTGCGCCCTCTTCATAGTAAAAGGGCTGCCCCTCGCCGCCGTTGAATATGGCGCACGGCTCGCGCAGTTTTATAAATTCGGCCGTACATATATCGGAAACAACCTCTTCAAGCCCGTTTAAATAGCAGTCCGTCTGCACGCTGTATTCCCCCGCGCGGCGAGCCGAGGAAACCACGGAGGCAATGTTGTCTTTAAAGGAAATTTCGGGATATGAATAGGCGTACACATTTGCATCCGAACATATCCTGAGCGTCCTGCCCTTCAAATCGGCAACGACGCGCTCCCTCACCGCCTCCACCGCCTGCGGACGGGACATTCCACCCACGTCAAGCCCCTCTATCACCACTCCGCGGGCAAGCTTACCGCCCCAGCCCGCGCAACCAAAAATGCCCGCGACGAGCGCGGGCACACTTATTGCACATAAAAATTTGCAGAATAAATATTTCAAATTACTCTGAGCGCCGACAAAAGCTCCTCCGACGGGGTGAAGGGCGGCGTACCTACGGTGCGCGTGCCCTCAGGATAATGCGTATCGGAACCGCCCGTGACGAGCAGGCCGAGCTTTGCGGCTACCTCCATAAAATATGCCGTCTCCCCCTCAGTATGCCCCGAATACACGGCTTCTATGCCGCGCAATCCGCAGGCGGCGAGGCGCTCTGTAAGGGCGAACCGCTCTTTGGGAGAAAGTTCCAGTCTGCCGGGGTGAGCGAGCGAGGAAAATCCGCCGCAACGCTCTATCACCTCAAGCGCGTACTCGGGCGAAGGTCTGCCCACCGCCGAATAGGCAGGTCTGCCAGGGGCGAGCATCTCGCCGTAGAACGCAGAGGGCGAGGAAGAATAGCCCTTGCGCGCGGCGGCGCGCGCCACATACATTGTATGCACGGGCGAAAGACTGCACTTCCTTTCCCGAAGGACATCGTCGAAAGTGAGCGCAATGCCCCGCTTTTTAAGTTTGGAAAGTATATCCGCAGTGCGGTTGACCGAGCCTTCGCATACAAACTTTTCAAACTTTTTGTATTCGTCGCAACTGCAATCGAGGTTGTAGCCGAGTATATGCACCTTTACTTCGGTATAGGCGGAAATTTCCAGTCCGCGCACGCTCTTTACGCCGCGCTCGCGGCAGGCACGCTCAAATTCGGCGCAACCGTTCATATTATCATGGTCGGTGAGCGCGCACAGCCCCACGCCGTTTTTTACGCACATATCCGCAATGTCTTCGGGCGAGAGCTGGCCGTCGGAATAATATGAATGTGTATGAAGATCTGCCCTCATCGCTTTATCGCTCCCCCTTCTATCCTTATTTTGTTGGCCTGCTTGCCGTACAGCACGCGCTCGGCGTGCGTGCAGGTGAGTATGGTCTGCATGCCCTGCGCCCGCTCTACCAGCTTTTTGCGGCGGGGCAGGTCGAGCTCGCTCATTACGTCGTCTAAAATTAGTATGGGGTACTCGCCGGAAAGCTGCCTGAAAATTTCCATCTCGGCGAGCTTTACAGAGAGCGCCGCCGTACGCGTCTGCCCCTGCGAGGCAAAATTCTTTGCGTCCTGGCCGTTTATAAAAAAGCCGAGGTCGTCGCGGTGCGGGCCCGTACCCGTAAAGCCAAGGCGGACGTCGCGCTCGTAGTTGCGCTGAAGGTCGCCGTAAATTGCCTTTGCTATCTCTTCGTCGCTGCCCGAATAGCGGCAGTCCATCTTTACCTCCAGCTTTTCAGCGCCGTCCGTGAGGCGGAAATGTTCCTCCTCTGCAAGCGGCGAAAGGCGGCAGACAAAGTCGGTGCGGTGGCGTATGACCACGGCCGCGTATTTTGCAAGCTGTTCGTCCCACACGGGCAGGGTATCGAACACCAGCCCGGTATCTCTGTTCTTCAAGAGGTTGTTGCGCTGTTCGAGTATCTTGTTGTAGCGCAGCAGCGCCGTATAGTACGGCCTTGAGAGCTGAGATATTGAGATATTCAGAAACCTGCGCCTCTCGTCGGGACCGTCCTGAATGAGCCTAAGCTCAGACGGGGAGAAGAACACGCTGAACACATTGCCGAGGAGGTCGGCATTGCGCGTTATTTTGTTGCCGTTTACGCGCACCTCGCGCCCGTTTTCGAAGATGGTTGCAGATATCTTTACGTCGCCGTACCTGCCAGAGGCGAGGGCGGAAATTTCGGCCGAGGTCTCGCCCTGCTTTATCATCTGCCTGTCCCTCCGCGCGCGGGGCGAAACGCCCGTGCAGAGGTAAAACACCGCCTCGGCGCAGTTGGTTTTGCCCTGGGCATTGCGGCCGAACAGCACATTCAGCCCGTCGGTAAAGGCAAACGTTTCCTCTGAATAGTTTCTGAAGTTTTTTAATGTTAAATTTTTTATCTGCATTTTTTTACGAAAACACTTTATTTTAGCCGCGCCTTGTAGTATAATCAAAGGGCAGCGGCGGCGTGCGGACGTGAAATTACGGCTGGCGCCTGACGTTTTTGCGCAGTATATTTTTCTGCGGTTTTAAACGCATTATACCACATTTTTTATAAATTTCAAAGGAACTTTAAGCAAAACTTATGGCAGGACAGGGAAACTTCGATTTTTTATACAACCCGATAAAGGAAAAGATGCGCGAACTTGTTTCTCACATCAATTATACGACTTTTATAGAAAAGCTCGTGCCGGTGGACGTTGACGGAAGGTACATAATTCTTCAGGCGCCCACAGAAAGTTTTGCAAAGTATATTACGGGCACTCTTGCCGAAAAAATGCGCGAGGCCATCGCCGAGGCAAACGTAGGAATAACCGACTTCCGCATCAAGGTAGAGGGTCAGGAGGGCTACGCCTACAACGGCCCCGAAGAGGAACAGACCTTTTCCGCGCCCGAAAATTTAGACCCCAAATTCACGTTCGAGAGCTTTGTTGTAGGCCCGAGCAACGAGTACGTGTATGCCGCGGCGCAGTCTGTGGCGAGCGACCCCGCAGGCACTTACAACCCGCTGTTTATATACGGCGGAACGGGTCTGGGCAAGACCCACCTTATGCAGGCCATAGCCAATAAGATAGTGCGCGAAAAGCCCTATCTCAAGGTAATTTACGTCACCTGCGAGCAGTTTGTAAACGAGATTATAGACACAATGTTCACCAGCCGCGGCCCCGACACGCGCGACAAAGCTGGCAAACTCCGCCAGCACTACCGCACGGCCGACGTGCTTATTATAGACGACATTCAGTTTATAGAGAACAAAAAGGCCGTTCAGGAGGAGTTCTTCCACACATTCAACGAGCTGGTCTCCAAGGGAAAGCAGATTGTAATTTCTTCAGACCACTCGCCGAGGGAGCTGGCCGCGCTTGAAGAAAGGCTTAAAACGCGCTTTTCGGGCGGACTGCTGTTCGACATTCTTCCCCCCGACTACGAAACAAAGATTGCCATTTTAAAGCGCAAGACCTTTGAAAAGAAGTGCATTGTGCCCGACGACGTCCTCAATTTCCTTGCAAAGGACAGCGGCGACGACGTGCGCACGCTTGAAGGCAGGCTTACAAAGGTTATATTTGCCTCGCGCCTGCACGAAGTGCCCATTACCATTTCGCTTGCGCGCAGCGCGCTCAACGAGGCCGTATCCGAGGACGGAAACGAGGAGATAACCCCCGCCTCCGTCATTTCGGCGGTGACGTCGTTCTACCACATGAACAAATCCGACCTCACGGGCAAGAGCAAGAAGAAAGAGGTAGTCATACCCAGGCAGATATGCTGCTACCTTATGTGCGAGCTGTTGCAGCTGCCCCTCGTTTCGATAGGCAAGGAGCTGGGCGGCAGAGACCACACCACCGTGCTATATTCGCGCGATAAGGTGGAGGAAATGTGCCGCATAAACGACAGAATAGCAAAAGACGTAGACGATATTAAAAACATTATTTTAAAGAAATAAATACCGCCTGCGCCTCTGCCTGCAATTCAGTTCTATATAAATACGACTTTTATATAGAGGCGGACGGCAGATTTTGCGCCGAAAGCGGCGCACAACAGAAAATAAGGTTTTATGCCTGAGCGCAGCTCGGCATTTTATTTAGGAATGCCAATGTTTGAATTTGAAGAAGGAAAATTTGACGTCGTAGTAGTAGGCGCGGGGCACGCAGGGTGCGAGGCCGCGCTTGCCTGCGCACGCACGGGACTTAAGACGGCAATGCTTACGCTCAACCTGGACAGCATTGCATTTATGGCTTGTAACCCCTCGGTAGGCGGCACGGCAAAGGGTCACCTCGTCAGGGAGATAGACGCCCTCGGCGGCGAGATGGGCTTAAATGCCGACAAAACCGCCCTCCAGATGCGTATGCTGAACGTAGGCAAGGGCGCGGCGGTGCAGTCGCTGAGGTGCCAGTCGGATAAAAACGCATACCATACAGAGATGAAGCGCACGCTTGAACATACCGATAATCTGCGCATATTGCAGGGCGAAGCGGCTGAAATTATGGCCGAAAACGGCAGAGTGTGCGCCGTTAAGACGACGTACGGCGGAATACTTTACTGCCGCGCGGCCATACTCTGCACGGGCGTATATTTAAACGCCGAAACAATAACGGGCGACGTCAAAAAGAGCAGCGGGCCGAGCGGATTTGCCCCCGCCACCGCCCTCACGGAAAACCTCATAAAACTCGGTTACAAGGTGCGCCGCTTCAAGACGGGCACACCCGCAAGGCTGGACGGCAGGACGATACACTTCGAGCGGTGCGAGGCGCAGTACGGCGACGACGACATCTTCCCCTTCTCGTTTATGAGCACCGAGCCCGTAAAAAACACCATGCCCTGCTACCTCACATATACGAACAAGCGCACGCACGAGATAATACTCTCCAACCTAGACCGTTCGCCCCTGTATAACGGCACAATACTCTCCACGGGGCCGCGCTACTGCCCATCGATAGAGACAAAGGTTGTACGCTTTGCCGATAAAGAGAGGCACCAGCTGTTTCTGGAGCCCGAGGGCAAGGACACGCTTGAGGTGTACGTGCAGGGTATGTCCTCCTCCCTCCCCTACGACGTTCAGCGCGATATGTACCGCACCGTTGCGGGGCTTGAGGACTGCGACATTATGCGCTATGCATACGCCATAGAGTACGACTGTATAGACACGCTCGACGTCTACCCCACCCTTGAATTCAAAAAGGTTGAAGGGCTGTACACGGCGGGGCAGATAAACGGCACTTCGGGCTACGAAGAGGCGGCGGCGCAGGGACTTATGGCTGGCATAAACGCCAGCCTTAAACTGCGCGGAAAAGAGCCGCTCATTTTAGGGCGCGACGAGGCATATATAGGCGTGCTGATAGATGACCTTGTTACAAAGGGAACGGACGAGCCTTACAGAATGATGACCTCGCGCGCAGAACATAGACTGGAGATACGGCAGGACAACGCCGACTTCCGCCTTACGGAAAAAGGTTACGCCTGCGGACTTGTCACAGAGGAGCGCTACAAGCGCTATAAAGAGAGAAAGGCCGCCTATGAGAGCGCGCTGAAAGAGCTTGAAGAGAGAAAAATAGGCGCGGGCGAGGCCGATGCGTTTTTGAAGGGCGAGGGCATGGACGGGAGCGAAAAGCCCCTCACATATGCCGATTTTATCAGGCGCGGAGTGCCGCTTTTTATGGTGGAAAACGCCTTTGGGAAACTTGCCGTCAGCAACAGAAGCGCCGTGCAGTCGGCGGAAGTTTATGTAAAGTATGAAGGCTATCTGAAGAAGGGACTTGAACAGATAGAGCGTATGCGCAAACTCGAGGCAAAGAAGCTTCCTGCAGACATAAATTATCTTGAAATAAGCGGCCTCAGACTGGAGGCACGCGAAAAGCTCGAGCGAATCCGCCCCGCGTCTTTGGGGCAGGCCTCGCGCATTCCCGGCGTCAACCCCGCCGACATTGCCGTGCTTATACTCTACCTTAAATAAATTAATTCAATTATTAATTTAATTAATTTGTTTATCAATTTACCTCATTAAATTAATTATTTAGTTGCACAATTTAATTAATTATTTATTTAATTTTAATTATTTAATTGATTTTTTCTGATTTAAAAGATATAATATATTTAAATATCTACCGAGGTTAACATAAAAATAAGTTAAACTGCGGCTACGCAGAGCGGCGCAAAAAGTGCGTACAGCTAGCAACCTGCGGCCAGGCAAAGCAACGCAAAAAGCACAAGCGGCCAGTAAGCCGCAAGTGAGCAACACGGCACAGCAATCACAGACTATACAAATAAGAATGCAGAAAGCATAAAACTTATAAGTAAAAACGGCAGTTGACGGAATAATTTTTTGCAGACACATTATAAATTTATATATGCCTAAAAAAGGAACGACTACCTATGTTTAAAAAATTATTTGAAAGATATGCGCGGGCGATTGCCAACGAACGCGAAAGAGAGAGCTTTTACAAGCTTTTTTGTGCGTGCATAGCAACGCTTATAGCCTCTTTGGTGCTGACCGCAGCCCTGATAGTTTGTGTATTTATCTTTGGCAGCGAAAGTGAGCCGACTAATATTTTTGTAGCAATTATATTACTTGTACTGCTTTTATTGTGGCTCTCTGCAATAGTTGCCACCTTTATACTTCTGATTTTACTGGGCTTTAACTACAAAAAGGCGCTCAGCCGTGCGCCGTCTATGGGCGAGCCCGCAGAAACGGCAAAGCTCCGCAGACAGATGTCTGACCCTGCAGGTTACCTCTATACATATTTTTTCCCTGATGAAGCGCTGCGCGCCGAAGCCGACGGCATCAGAAAAAGCAACACCACAACATATGCGACAGTTTCGGCAATTTCAGGAATAATAGCCATAATTGCCGCAATATTTTTTATATCTGCAGACATTAACGGAAACTCCCTTGAGGGGTACGCCATGCCTGTGGCAATCACGCTTTTATTTGCGATTGTACTGCCTTTTTCATTACTGCTTACGCGCAGACTCAAAGATGTGGAAAGCAGGCAGAAAATTCAGCTTGAAAACAACCCCGCATACGCAAAAAATCTTGAACTGTTTACTCTTTATACTGACTTTTATAAATTCAAGGGCAAGATATATTTAATTTTTGTTGCCGTGGGGATAGTTGCAAGCTGGGTGCTTGCCGTTCTGTTCCCCTCTTTGCTGTGGTCTGTTCTGCCGCTCCTTATAATAATAATCGGACTTGTTATAAATATCCTGCTCGTCAGGGGACTGCGCGCAAAAGCCGAACCCATTGAAAGGGAGATAGATAAACAGTACGCCGCACGCACCGCGGAGCAAACTGCGACTGTGCAGAGCGGTGCAAAAGATACAGCAAACGCAGAAATTACAGGCAAAACGGAAATTACAAGTTTCGCGGAAAGTTCGGACGGAACAAACCAGAGCACAGACGGCGGTCACACCGCAGAACTTGGGGCAAAACAAGGCGTAGGAGAAGGCAATGATGAGGAAAATATTTAAAGTATTTTGCGCAGCGATTGCCGTTGCGGTTGGCTCGGCAGTTATTTCCGGCTGCTCCCTGCTGCCCAAATACAGAGACCCGAAGAGCATGGACATAGACGGAAAGACCTATGTCACCGGTTTTTATAAAAATTTATGGACGAACGGCATACCTTACCGCGAGGACGAAACGGCAGACTTTGAGAGCCGCTACCACCACTGGTGGAAGATTGAGGGCACGCCCTTTGATTTGTACTGCGCAGAGAACAAGGAGGCGCTTATATGGGCGCCCGCAGTTTATTGCGCCGAGGAGCAGTTTGACGCGGCCAAGGCCTATTACGAGAGCGCAGTAAACTACGATTATTACATAGGCATATACCTTGAAGACGATGAGCACGTTGAGGTGCAGGACGGCAACAGACAGCTTTTAGAGCGGGCCGTATCAACTATAATGCAGTTTGAAGATGAAAAATTTGTGGGCGGGCTGTTCGACCCCTACAAGGATTATAAAGTGGAATACGACGTAGAGTTTTTAGACTGGCTGCGCCCCACCGTTTACCGCGTCAGCAAGGACGGCTTATTTACGACGATACATCTGGAGCTTGCCATCTATAACGACCGTCTGTACATACCGGGCGCCACTACCGAGGACAATCTTTCCTCCTTTTACGATATTTTTGACGACGAGACGAGCGACTACATAACAAGCTTATTTAAACAATATAACTTTTTATAATATCTGTTTAAGTTTATTGCAGCCGCGGCGGGCTTTAAGGCCCGCCGCGGCTTTTTATTTTAAAGATAATTCAGCCATATATGCGGGTCAATTACTATTCCGCATCAATAATTACGGCATATATGCAGGGCAATGCGTACTCCCTCTGTCCGCGGTATATATGTCCTGCAAAGCACACCTCACAAATACGGCGCAAAGCATACCCCCGCCATAACTAAAGCATATATGCGGGTAAATGCACGCGGCAAAAAGCGACGCGTTAAGACACGGTTACAGATAATTTTTAACGGGCGGCGTTCTAAAATGGGAATATGCGTATAAGAATAAGTTTAAAAAGCGCGCTGATGTACTTAGGTTACGGCGCGGCTTGCGTATTATTGAACGGCGCGGCGAGCGGCGTACCCCTTTCGCTGGGGCTGTACTTTTCGCTGCTGATATGCGGCGGCAACCTTATCGTGACGCCGATTATCTACATAGCGGCCTCCACCGTCCACATAAGCACAGAGGCCTTTTTGTGTTCGCTTGCAGAGGCAGGCTTTTTGCTTGCCATTACCTTTGCCTACCGCAGAACGGGAAGAAAAATGCGTTTTGAGGCGGCCGTTTACGCGGCAATGGCGCTTGCGCCCTTTATTGCCTTTTCGCACTGGAATGCCGGCGGCACGCTTGAAGTCCTTGGCAGCGACTACATAGTTCGCGGCATAGCCGCCGCGGTAGTGCTGATTGCCTTTTTGTTTGCCTATAAAAGCGTATATGCCTGCGTGTTCAGGGTGGGCAGGTGCCGCCTTAAAGAGGACGAGCTGTTCTGCCTTGCAGCGCTGTTTTTCGGAATGGGCTACGGCGCAATAAACCTTGCGGGGCAGTTTGCATACTGCGTGTTCTGCGCCTTTTCAGTGGCGCTTGCCGTACGGTTTTTTAAAGGCCCCGCCTGCCTGCTGTGCGCCATTACATTGGGCGCGCCGCTCGCCGCGGCTCAACTTGTGCTTATGCCCGTAACGGCGCTTACGATAATAAGCGCCGTAGCTCTGCTGTTTGTGCGGGCAGGCAGGTTTACCGTATCGCTTGTAGTGTGCGCGCTGTTCTGCGGATGGAGTTACACCGAGGACTGGTTTACCCAGGGCGCTACCCTTGCCGCCGTCCGCGCCACGGCCGCCTGCATAGCCTGCGCGCTGGCCGCAATACCTTCAAAGAAAAGGCTGGACGAGCTGAATAACGTTTTAAGCGTAAAAAAAGTGCTCGCCGAGGACGAAATAAACCGCGAACGCGGGCGCACCGGCGAACAGCTATTTAAAATAAGCGAGGTCTTCCGCGAGGTGGAGTGCGCCTTTAAAGAGATGGACGGCGTTGCCGACGAGGCGGGCGCAAAGAAGAGAGTTGCCGCCGAACTCAAGGGACGACTGTGCTCGCATTGCGAAAGACGGCAGAAGTGCGAAAAAAGCGTCGTCTACACGGGCATAGCCAAACTTGTAGAGGCGGGTGCCGTAAAGGGCAAGGTAAACCTTATTGACCTGCCGCCCGCCGTTACGCAGAACTGCACGCGCCCCGCTGAAGTTATAGGCGAGCTCAACGCCCTGCTTGCCGAATACAGACGGTTTATGACCGAGGCGGAGAATGTGCGCTCGGGCAGGCTGATGCTGGCCGACCAGGCAAGGGGCATTTCTGCCGTACTTAAAAACAACGCCGTGGAGCTTTGCCGCAGGCGTCGGGGCGGAGGAGACACCGAAAGGGCTATTTCCGCCGCGCTGGCAGCCTGCGGTATTGCCTGCACCGAGGTATTCATAGACGACGAACAGCAGGCGATAGGAGCAACCATTA
This sequence comes from Candidatus Coproplasma excrementigallinarum, assembly GCA_018714625.1. Classification (GTDB taxonomy): domain Bacteria; phylum Bacillota; class Clostridia; order Christensenellales; family Borkfalkiaceae; genus Coproplasma; species Coproplasma excrementigallinarum. The sequence continues at coordinate 6,266 of DVNE01000046.1, read as the reverse complement.
TAGGCAAGCTCAACCTTGCGGACGCCCTTGCCGCAATGGAGCGCGCCACGGGACAGAAGTTTATGCTCAAGGACAAGACCGACTACGGCGACGAGAGGAGCTGCTATATGTTCTGCCGCCCTCCACTGCTCGACGCGGTCTTCGGCGTGGCCTCGAAGAGGAAAAAGGGCGAAAAAGCCTCGGGCGACACACACTCGGTAATCCGAATAAACGAGCACCGCTTTCTTATGGCGCTTTCAGACGGAATGGGCAGCGGAGAGTACGCGCGCAAAGTTTCGCGCACGGCCATATCTCTTATAGAGGCGTTCTACCGCGCCGAAATGCCCGAAGGCACGGTGCTGGAGACTATAAACAAACTGCTCGCCTTTTCGCGCGAGGAGAGGTTTGCCTGCATAGACATATGCTCCGTAGACCTGAATACAGGCGGCGCGGAATTTGTTAAGATAGGTTCGCCGATAGCGCTGATACTGCGCGAGGGCAAGATAAAGGTGCTCGAAAGCCAGAGCCTGCCGATGGGCATACTCGAAAGTCTGCGCCCCACCACTCTTAAAGAGCAGCTTAAGGACGGGGATATGCTTGTGTTTATGAGCGACGGCGTGACCGCCGCATTCAATTCCACGCCCGAGCTTCTGGAATTTATGCAGCCGCTTAAACCGCTCAACCCGCAGAACCTTGCGGACGCCGTGCTCCAGGGCGCTCTGAAGCGGACGGACGGCGTTGCCGAAGACGATATGACCGTGCTTTGCACTCGGATATTCAGAACGGTTGCCGACGAGGAAGAAGACGACGAACACGCCGCCATTGCATAATTAAATCGGGCATATATGCGTACTAATTTTAATTGCCACGCACATATGCCCGAACTTACAAAAACTGAAAACAGCGGCACATATACCGCAACTAATCATATATAAATCTGCAAAATACGTTTTTAATACAGCACCGATGTTCAGCCGAATTATCAGATTAAAGTTTTATTTGTCTGTTAAAAACTTGTAAGGCAAAACTTATCCCCCTAAATAAAGACGGGAAATTTATAAGGTCAAGAAATATAAAACACGGCGGGCGCAGCAAAAGCTGCGCCCGCCGTCATATTCAACTCATATTCAACTCATATTTAATCGGAAAATTTTAACCCGATATTTAAGCCAAAACTTATTTCAGATACAAATTTTTACGCCCTGCCCGTCTCTTTGAGTACGTTCCTCAGCCACGCGGCAACCCTGCGCGAGGGCATACTCTTCAGTCTGAACTGCCAGTTGCCCGACGAGGTAGAGGGCACGTTCATTCTTGTGGAATTATCCAAATCGAGCACGTCCTGAATGGGGATTATGCACATATCAGACCTTGTGCCGAGCGCGCACCACATTATCGCACGGGCCGCCTCCACTCGCGAAACTACGGGATAACTCAGCCCCTCGTACCTGAGCGCGGCGCGCAGCATCTTTACAAACTCCGCAAACCGCTCTTTATCCATTGCGAGCACAAAGCCGAGCGAGGTATCGTTATCGTGCGTGCCCGTATATGTAACCGAGTTTTCGGTGATATTGCAGGGCAGATATTCGTTCTCTTCGTCGCCGTCAAAGGCGAACATCATTATCTTCATTCCGGGAAAGCCGGTGGCCTTGCGCAGGGCGATGACGCCGTCGTCTATTATGCCGAGGTCCTCCGCCACTATTCTGACAGGTCCAAGCTCCGCCCTTATTGCGTTGAACAGCTTTACGCCGGGGCCCTGCCTCCACTCGCCCTTTTCAGCAGTGGGCGCGCCATAAGGTATGGCAAAATATCTGTCCAGCCCGCGGAAATGGTCTATGCGGACAATATCATAGAGCTTGGTTGCGCGGCGCATACGCCATATCCACCACTTGAAGCCGTCCGCCTCCATCTTCTTCCAGTCGTAGAGCGGGTTGCCCCACAGCTGTCCCGTGGCCGAGAAGTAGTCGGGCGGAACGCCTGCCACATCGATGGGGTTGAGGTCCTCGTCCAGAAGGAACATTTCGGGGTGAGCCCACACGTCGGCGGAATCGCAGGCGACGTACAGCGGAATATCGCCTATCAGCTTTATGCCCTTGGAATTGACGTATTGCTTTAAGGCAAGCCACTGCTTTTCAAACTCGAACTGCAAAAACTGCCAGAAGCAGTACTCCTTTCTGTAGGCGTTTTCGCGGAACTCCGATATGGCTAGCTCCTCTTTGAATTTATAGGCGCGCGGAAATTCCCTGAACGTGCCGCCGTATACCGACTTGAGCGACATAAACAGCGCGTAGTCGTCAAAAATGCCGCTCTGCACAAACTTCCTGAACTCGCTGTTGTTTATGTTGAACCTTGCATACGCCCTTCTGAGCGTGGCATAGCGGCGCCTGTAAAGCTCGCCGTAGTCGACGTCGCCCTCAGGCATTTCGGCATCTTTGAGCTCCTCTTCGTCCAGAAGCCCCTGCTTTGCAAGCGTTTCAAGGTCGATAAAATAGGGATTGCCCGATATGCAGCACACCGACTGGTAGGGCGAATCGCCGTAACCCGTCTGCACGAGCGGCAGTATCTGCCAGTATTTAACCTTACTCCTTTCGAGGAAGTCGACAAATTCATAGGCCTCCTTGCCGAGAGAGCCTATACCGTATTTACCAGGCAGGGACGAGATGTGAAGAAGTACGCCCGCGCCCCTTTCAAACCTTTCCATTTCCATACAGATAACCCAACGGATAAACCGTGCGCACTATACGCACATTGAGCGGCTTACTTCGCCGCAAGCAACTTTTTAATTCTCTCCATAGCCTCGGCAGTAACCTCGTGACTGCCAAACGCCGTCAGGCGGAAAAAGCCCTCGCCGTTGACGCCGAAGCCCGCGCCGGGCGTGCCTACAACCTGGGCATTTTCCAAAAGATAGTCGAAGAACTCCCAGCTCTTCATTCCGCCGGGGCATCTGAACCAGATATAGGGCGAATGTTCGCCGCCCGTGAACCATACGCCGACCTCTTTGAGGCCGTCGGCAATGAGTTTTGCATTCTTTTTGTAGTAGCCGAGGTTTTCGGCAATCTGGCTGCGGCCTTCGGGGGTGAATACCGCCGCTGCGGCGCGCTGAACGATATAGGGCACGCCGTTGAACTTTGTAGTCTGCCTGCGGAGCCACATTTTGTTGGCCGAAAGGCCGTCAGATATAATCTCGTCGGGAACGACCGTCCAGCCGCAGCGCGTACCTGTGAAGCCCGCCATTTTAGAGAACGAGCAGAACTCGATGGCACACGTCTTTGCGCCCTCCACCTGATAGATTGAACGGGCGAGCTCTTCGTCCGACACAAAACATTCGTAGGCAGCGTCGTAAAGAATTACCGCGCCCTTTTTGTTGGCGTAGTCCACCCACTCCTTGAGCTGCGCCTTGGTATATGCCGCGCCCGTGGGGTTGTTGGGCGAGCAGAGATAGATTATGTCGGCGTCCACCGAATAGTCGGGCATGGGCAAAAAGCCGTTTTCCGCGGTGGCGTTCATATATATGATTTTTCTGCCCGCCATTACGTTGGTATCCACATATACGGGATAAACGGGGTCGGGCACGAGCACCGTGTTGGAATTTGAGAACAGGTCGAGTATGTTGCCGAGGTCGGACTTGGCGCCGTCTGAAATGAATATCTCGTCAGCGGCGACGCATGATACGCCGCGTTCGGCGTAGTAGGCCGCTATGGCGTCCTTTAAAAAGGCGTAGCCCTGTTCGGGGCCGTAGCCGCGGAAGGTCTCTTTATGAGCCATCTCATCCACGGCGGAGTGGAGCGCGGCGATTACCGCGGGCGCAAGCGGCAGAGTTACGTCGCCTATGCCCAGGCGAAGCACCTTCTTCTGGGGATTGGCGGCCTGATATGCCGCAACCTTTTTGGCTACCGTTGAAAAGAGATAGCTATCGTTGATGTTGGAATAGTTAGTATTCAGCTTCATATATATACCTTTTAAAATTCATTCACAAATAGTGCCGAACCCCGCTGCTTTGCCGCGCGCGAAAAGCCCGTAAAAATATGTTAGTTCGGGCATATGTGCCACTCTTTTTTATATGCGGCAAACTGTATGCCGAAAGCCTTAGGGCAGAACACGTTTTTTGCCGCCGCGCGGCGCGTAATTTAAACTTAAAAAAAGGCATTATAAGTGCGGCAAAAAGTATTCAAACGACAAACGCCTGATAAAGGAAACAGGGTGTAATCGGTGCTCAATACCGCCATAACAATTAAAGCGCGGCAGTTACCGCCGCGCTTGTTACGGCCGCTTTTTTACTTTTTAAAAAATTAACCGATAATGCCTTAATTATAATTTTGCTTTCAATACATTATATACAGTTTGCAGCCCAGCTGTCCGCCTAGGCAGTCAGCGCGGATACAGCGGCGCAGACAAATTACTTGCTGTGCTTTTTATTGTATTTTACCGCAGCTGCGATAAATTCGCGGAAGAGCGGGTGCGCAGACTGGGGACGGGACTTGAATTCGGGGTGGAACTGCACGCCTACAAAGAAGTCGTTTGCGGGTATCTCCACCGCCTCTACGAGCAATCCCGAAGGCGAAGTGCCGGCAATCTTCATGCCTGCCGCCTCTACCTCCTTGCGGAAGTCGTTGTTGAATTCGTATCTGTGGCGGTGGCGCTCTGAAATCTCACTCTTGCCGTACGCCTTCTTCATTTTTTCGCCTATTACCTTGCAGGGATAAGCGCCGAGGCGCATTGTGCCGCCCATCTTGACGCCGTGCTGGTCGGGCATGAGGTCTATTACGCAGTGCGCGGAGTCGGGGTCGAATTCGGACGAGTTGGCGTCCTTGTAGCCGAGCACGTTGCGCGCAAATTCTATAACCGCCGTCTGCATGCCGAGGCAGATGCCAAGGTAGGGTATGTTATTTTCGCGAGCGTACTTTGCGCAGGCTATCTTGCCCTCTATGCCGCGGCCGCCGAAACCGCCGGGCACGAGTATGCCGTCTATATCGCCGAGAACTTCGGCAATGTTTTTATCGTTTACAATTTCGCTGTCCACCCACTTTATCTCCACCTTGGCGGCGTTTTCGTAGCCGGCGTGGGCAAGCGCCTCCGCAACGGAGAGGTAGGCGTCGTGCAGCTGCACGTACTTTCCGCAGAGCGCTATTTTAACCATCTTGTCGCGCGCGTCTATGCGGGCAAGCATCTTGTTCCATTCGGTGAGGTCGATAACCCTGGGGTCGAGCTTGAGCCTTTCGCATACAATCTGCGAAAAATGGCTCTTTTCCAGCATTATGGGCGCCTGGTAGAGCACGGGAAGGGTAAGATTTTCTATGCAGCACTCGGGTGCAACGTTGCAGAACATGGAAATCTTTGCGCGCACATCCTTGGGCATATGCGAATCGACGCGCGCTATTATTATATCGGGGGTTATGCCCATTCCCTGAAGCTCCTTTACGGAGTGCTGGGTGGGCTTGGTTTTGAACTCTTCTGAGCCCGATATGTAGGGCACGAGCGTGACGTGAATGAAGCAGCAGTTGTCCCTGCCCACTTCGCGCGCAACCTGCCTTATCGCCTCGATAAAGGGCTGGCTCTCTATGTCGCCGATAGTGCCGCCTATTTCGGTTATTACGACGTCTGCGGCCGTCGTTTTGCCGACGTTATATATAAAGGTCTTGATTTCGTCGGTGATGTGGGGAATTACCTGCACCGTCTGGCCGAGGTATTCGCCGTTGCGCTCCTTGTTGAGCACATTCCAATATACCTTACCCGTGGTAAGGTTGGAGTATTTGTTCAAGTTTTCGTCGATGAACCTTTCGTAGTGGCCGAGGTCGAGGTCGGTCTCCGCGCCGTCGTCGGTAACGAACACCTCGCCGTGCTGATAGGGGCTCATTGTGCCGGGGTCTATGTTGATATAGGGGTCGAGCTTCTGCGAAGCTACCTTATATCCCCTGCACTTTAATAGTCTGCCGAGGGACGCCGCCGTTATTCCTTTGCCGAGGCCGGACACTACGCCGCCCGTTACAAAAATATACTTTGTCATAAATGAAAAATCTCCCCGTCCGCAACTGCGGGCTTGTATGACGAAAAATGTAGATATTTAAACTCTCTACAAGTATACCACACAACGCCGTTTATGGCAAATGCAAAAGGGCTATAAATTTTAAATTTTGGCAAACGCCGCGCCGCCGCGCGCAGAGGTTGCGACCGCCGAAATCATGTGCCGAATTGCGGAAAGCATTATGGCGGGCGCATACGCAAGACACTCGGACGGCACGCAAGGGGTGCATTGACAATGCATAACGGGAGGGCGGCGCAAATTTGCGCCG
>DVNE01000045.1 GCA_018714625.1 Candidatus Coproplasma excrementigallinarum | reverse complement strand
TGCCTCGCGCGAACGAGGCGTTCCTTTCTACCGCTATGCTCCACCACGAAAAACCGCTTGCGGTTTCTGCCGTTTCCCTGCGGGAGCCTCGGCAGAGCTTCGGCCTTGCCTCGCGCGAACGAGGCGTTCCTTTCTACCGCTATGCTCCACCACGAAAAAAGGACGCCGACTGGCGTCCTTTCGTGGTGGAGCATAGCGGATTCGAACCGCTGACCTCTACACTGCCAGTGTAGCGCTCTACCAACTGAGCTAATACCCCGAACTTACTTGTATATTATAGCAAAAAATTTGCCACTAACACAAGCATTTTTATATATTAACTTCACTTTTTATCGCTCTTAAGCTTAAAAAATTTATTTTATTACAGCCGGCTGGAATTTAAACATTGTTCTTAACTGAGCCAGCCTCTTTTTTATATGATTTTATAAGCTCTCTTCTATGGGCACGCTCCACTTTGCGCTCTGACTTTATGTACGCTTTCAGCTCCTTAAAGCCCTCCTCTTCCCCTTTTTCTGCAATAAGAGTAAGAAAATAACGCAATTTTTCCGCAGTTTCAGGATGCATATATCCGACGTCCGTCCTGCGCTTGAAATATTCAAGCGCGCTGCGCGTAGTGTACTTATCCTTTAAATAAATTCTGCTCGCCGCAACGCGGTCGCATATCATTTCACCGAAATAGACTGCAGGCATCTTCACAGGAGCATTTTTACCCGTCTTGTCGACGTCGCGCCAGTACTCGAAATGGTGCTTATTGCGCCCTTTATGGTGAAGCCACGCCGCTGAATAGCCTATCACAATCCTTTCCTTTACCTGCGGACTCATATTGCCCTGATAAAACCGCGCGCCCGCAAAGAACTCTGAAGGGCTGTATTTGGATAGGTCGTGAACAAGCCCACGCCATATCAGCCCTGCCTTAAAACAGTACTTGCAGACCAGCATGCGGTGGTGTGTTATAGTTGCAAAATGCTTTATAATGTGCATAACTTATACCTTTAATTCAAGGCCGTCATACGCGGCAATTACTCCGTAGTCCTTTTCCAGCACGGCAAGATTTGCACGCAGCGGGTTGCAGTTATGTGAAAAGTGAGTAACCACAAATTTACTGTTATAAGAACATACTCCGAATGAAAGAAGCTTTTCCGTGACAGCCATACAGTCCTCTATGTTCATGTGCCTGGGGCGAGATATGCCCGTGCGCGCGGCATATGTGCAATCTAGGCTGACTATATCTGCGTGCGCACCGTTCTCCCTTAAAAACGCATATATGTCTTCTTCAGGCAGCGATGTATCGTGCATATGAAGATAGCCGCGGCCTTCACGTTCAATGTAAAATAACATTGCCTGCTCTGAAACACAGTGTTTTGCAGGCAGAGTAAGCACCCTGTACGGTCCGACAGTATAACAGTTGTACGGATATATGGTGTGCATTACCACATTAGGCGCAACTACGGGCTTCATTTCCCTGCGCGTACATTCAGAAAAGACGGCTGCAACCTCTTCATTGCCATAGATGTGCAGAGACTGTGAAAAACCGCTCGCATAGCGATAGCCGCGCAGAATAAAGTCGTGCGCATAAAAGTGGTCCATATGCGAGTGGGTAACGAGCAGAAAATTTATGTCTGCGCACGAAAAGCCGTACTTAAGCGCGTGCGAAAACGCCTCAGGCGGAAAATCCACCGAGAGCGCACCATCAATGAGGACTTGGGTGCGTGTACGGAATTCGCCCGCGCCCATTGCGCGGATATTTTCGCATACGGGGCACTTGCAGAACATTGCGGGTACACCCTCTGCTGCAGCTGTACCTAAATATTTTATTTCCATAGCTGTAAATTTATCAGGCAAAATTAAAAAAGGCAGGATTTAACCCTGCCTTTTAGTTAAATTTCATAAATTATGCTTACAGGGCCGTCGTTGAACTGTTCTATCTTCATATCGGCTCCGAACACGCCGAGCTTTACGGTGAGGTCGTATGCGCGCAACTCGTCGGCCGTGCGTTCGTAGAGAAGCTTTGCCCGTTCAGGCCGCTCCGCGTGCGAAAAACTCGGTCTGTTGCCGTGCGAACAGTCGCCATACAGCGTGAACTGCGAAACAAGCAGTATCTGTCCGCCCACATCCTTCACCGATAGATTCATCTTGCCCTTATCGTCTTCAAAAATGCGCAGTCCCGCAATTTTTTTTGCCATTATTGCCGGCATGCCGTCGGTATCCCCCTCTTTTACGCCCAAAAAAACTGCAAGCCCGAAGGGTATTTCAGAGATGAGGTTGCCATCCACATAGAGCGCGGTGTGCCTCACCCTTTGAATTACGGCTTTCATAAAAAATTACTTGCCGACACGCGACATGTATTCGCCAGTGCGGGTATCGATACGGATAACTTCGCCCTCTTCAACGAACATAGGCACCTTTATGGTTGCGCCGGTTTCAACAACGGCGTTCTTCATTACGTTGGTTGCCGTGTTGCCCTTTACGCCCGGTTCGCACTCTATTATCTTGAGCTCTACAAAGTTTTCAGGCTCTACGGAGAATGCCGTGCCGGAAAGGAACTTCATTGTAACGGTATCGTTCTCTTTGATGTACTTCAGAGCTTCCTCTACCTGGCTTAAATTCAGGGTAATCATTTCGAACGTATCGGGGTCCATGAAATAATAGAACTCGCCGTCCGTGTAGGAATAGGTCATCTTGCGCGTTTCAACCTGAGCCGTTTCGAGCTTTGCCGTGGGGTTGAAGGTTACGTCGGAAAGAACCTGACCGGTTACGACGTTTTTAAGCGTAGCCCTTACGAATGCAGCGCCCTTGCCGGGTTTAACGTGCTGGAACTCAGTTACGGTGTACACACCCTTGCCGTTATATTCAAATGTTGAACCTTTGCGTATATCGCCTGCCAAAATTGATGCCATAATCTATCTCCATAAAAATAATTTTAATCGTTTTGAATTGATATGTTTTTAACGCAAAAAACTTATCCGTTTTATGCGCCAAGCAGCTTAAAGAATGGTGAGCTTTTTATCGGAATCGGTGAGTGAAACCACTTTACCGCCGCAGAGTGCTATGCTGTCCTCTATTCTTATTCCGAAATCGCCTTCGAAATATACGCCAGGCTCGTCGGAAAATACCATTCCGTTCAGGAGGACGTCTTCGCTTCTGGGGGAAAGACGAGGGAATTCGTGAATGTTTATGCCTATGCCGTGGCCGAGCGAGTGGGTGAAGTACTTATCAAGCCCGTACTTTTTGAGCACGTCCCTTGCAACGGCGTCTGCGGCTTTGCCCGTCATGCCGTCCGTTATCTTCTCCTTTGCAGCCATATGTGCCTCGAGCACGTGTGCGTAGGCCTTTTTAAATTCCTCGTGCCTGCCGTCGTCGCCGAAAAGCAGCGTTCTTGTGCAGTCGGAGCAGTAGCCGCCCCACTTGCAACCGAAGTCCACTAAAATTATATCGCCGAATTTGAGCTTGCGGCTGCCCGTTTCGTGATGGGGAACGGAGCTGCCCTCGCCGAATGCCATTATTGTCTCAAACGATGTGCCGCTTGCGCCGTACTTGCGCATACGATATTCAAGCTCAGCTGCGGCCTCATTCTCGGTCATACCCTCTTTGAACGCGCCGAGCAGGTCTGCATAGGCTCTGTCAGTTATCTCGCACGCCTTTTTGATGCACGCGAGCTCGCTCTCTTCCTTGACGCCCATGGCTTTTACGAAAGCCGGCGTGCAATCGGTTATTTCCTTGCAGCGGGCAGACAGCGCGATATATTCGTTAGCGGTGATGCGTGAAAGCGCCGCCGCTACCTTGCCACCCTCCGCCAGAGGGAGATAGCCGCCCTCGGGAGGCTGTTTTACGGCGATACCCGTGCCTTCAAGCGCGGCCTCGGCCGCCTCGGAGTAGCGAGAATCGGTATAAAAAACTGTGCCGTTTTTATCGGTAACGACCATGCCGTCCGTACTGGCGAAACCCGTCAGATAAAACCTTAAATCGGGGGCGGTTACAACGAGTTTGTCCGCACCCGTCTCTTCAAAAATCTTTTTTGAACGATCTATAAGCATTTTATACTTCCTGCCGTGCGCCGCGGCCAAACGTAAATACTGCGCAAACGCCGCACGCATTGTACTTTATAGCTGTTTTGCTTATCCGCATTACATAGCTATTTTACCAAAATCGGTGCGATATGTCAAATTTATATATAAGTATAGTTGTGTTTTAATGCACCTTTGAGGCATAAAACCTCAAATTTTTAAACTGCTATAAATTTCCTTCATTGTGCGGGCGTCCTCTGCCTGGGTACCGTCCGACTCGCTCACTATATACGGCTCGAGCTTAAGCTCCTTCAAAGCAATGGCAAGCGGTTCAAACTCCGGTCCGTACACGTCGTCCGCAAAGGTAAGGTGCTTTATTTCGCCCTTCCCGCCATACATTATCTTGGAAAAATGCACGTGGAAATACTTTACCTTATCATACCCGAGCTCGGAAATCATATATTCAAGGCGGGATTTGTAATCTTCAACCGTTTTAAGACTGCCCTGCTCGCGGGAGTTAAGGTGACCGAAATCGACGCACGGAATATATACGGGGTCGATTTTGCAGAACCTTACCACCTCTTCAAGCGTGCCTATCTGGGCAAGCTTTCCCATTACTTCGGGGCAGAAATACAAATCTTCAAGGCCGTTCATATAGATGTAGTCGCGAAGCACTTTGAGGCGCTCCTCGGTAAGGTTTACGGCGTCTTCGCGGGAGGCTTTGCCCTGCGCCGCAGGGTGAAAGACCAGCCTTTTGCCGCCAAAGAGTTTTAAAAACCTGGCGCTGTCCAGAACATAGCCGTAAGATTTCTGAGCGGCCTCGTCTGCGGGGTTTGCAAAATTTATGAAGTAGGGGGCGTGTACGGAAATTTCTATTTCCTGCTCTTTGAAGGCCTCGCCAATCGATATGGCTTTGCCCTCAGACATATTTACGCCCCTGCCAAAGGAATATTCGAAGCAATCCAGCCCGAAATCCTTTACATACTTTGCCGCCTGCTCGGTGTGCTTGTAGCCCATGGCATAAAAGCTTTCACTGTTTCCGCTCGGTCCGAACTTTATCATCTTTTACGGGTGTCTCCTCTCCTGCGGTCGGCCTTGCCGCGGCTGCGCTTGCGCTTTTTGCTCTTCTTTTCGGAAGGCTGAGCATTTTCAGCCTCACCTTCTCCAACACTCTCGGTCTGAGCGTCTTCCTCCGCACTGTCCTCTTCGTCCTGAGGCTCTGCACTCTCTTCAAACACTTCTGCAACAAGCTTTTCTACAACTATATCTTCGGCAGGTGCGGCTGCCACGCTCTCCTCGCCCTCAGGGTCGGAAACTGCATCTGCAAGTGCAGGCTCTTCAACGGTCGCAGGCTCTTCAGCCTTATCTGTACACTCTTCAGTAGGAGCGGCTACCTCAGCGGGAACGTTCTCCTCTGCGTGAGCGGCTTCTTCCTTGTCTTCGGTTATGGCCTCGGCGGCAACGGCGAGTTCTTCGGCAGGCGTCTCAACCTCGTCCTCTACAACTTCTACCATTTCGCCCTCAGCAGTAGCCTTTTCAAGCTCTTCCTTTACTTCTTCAGCCGCAACTGCCACTTCTTCTGCAGTCTCTTCCGCATTGTCTGTACACTCTTCTGCTGGTGCGGTTTCCTCAGCGGGCGCAGCTTCCTCAACGGGTGCAGTTTCCTCAGCGGGCGCAGTTTTTTCAGCAGGAGCAACTCCCTCCGCAGGAGTAGCTTCTTCTGCGGGAGCAGCCTCCTTGTCTTCGGTTATAGCCTCGGCGGCGACGGCAAGTTCTTCGGCAGGCGTCTCAACCTCGTCCTCTACGACCTCTACCATCTCGCCCTCGGCGGGAGCTTTTGCAAGCTCTTCCTTTACTTCCTCTGCCGCAACTTCTACATCTTCTGCTGTCTCTTCAGCATTGTCTGTTTCTTCAGCGGTAGCAACTTCCTCCGCAGAAGTGGCTTCTTCTGCAGGAGCGGCCTCTTCAACGGGAGCGGCTTCCTTGTCTTCGGTTATGGCCTCGGCGGCAACGGCGAGTTCTTCGGCGGGCGTTTCCACCTCGTCCTCCACAACTTCTAACATTTCGCCTTCGGCGGGAGCCTTTTCAAGCTCTTCCTTTACTTCTTCTGCCGCAACCTCTACATCCTCTGCAGTCTCTTCGGCATTGTCTGTGCACTCTTCCTCGGGTGCAACTTCTTCAGCAGGAAGAGTCTCCTCTGCGGGAGCGGTCTCCTTGTCTTCAGTTATAGCCTCGGCGGCAACGGCGAGTTCTTCGGCAGGCGTTTCCACCTCGTCTTCTACGACCTCTACCATATCGCCCTCGGCGGGAGCTTTTCCAAGCTCTTCCTTTACTTCCTCTGCCGCAACTGCCACTTCTTCTGCAGGAGCAACCTCTTCGGTTGCAGGCTCTTCAGAAAGATTGTCAGGAGAGCCTATCTTAGTAACATCTTCAGCTATCTGTGCGGAGAGAGCCTCTGCACTTTCAAACTTGCGTATTTTGCGGATAAAGTTGATAAATTTGATTGTTATATTCTGGCCGTAAATTTCCTTGTCAAGTCCCTCGAAATACGCTTCGAGCACGGTTGCATCCTCGCCGAAAGTAGGGCGGGGACCGCAGTTTGCAACGCCCTTATAAGCCTGGCCGTCTATTTCGGCCTCTACTCCGTACACACCGGGAGCGACAACAATTTTATTTGCAGGATATACGATATTGGCCGTAGGGAAGCCGAGGCCCGTGCCGCGGCCGTGGCCTTCGCAAACCTCGCCGGAAACAAAATATTCGCGGCCGAGAAGTTTGTTCGCCTTTTGTATTTCTCCAGCCTCGAGGCACTGTTTAATAAGCGTGGTACTTACTTTTTCGCCATCGATTGCAACGTCTTTGACGGACATATACCAAACGCCGTTTTCCTCGTCGTCGGCATAATTTTTAAGAGTGGAGCTCTTGCCCTTAGCGCCTGCGCCGAAGCGGAAATCCTTACCGCTCATATACGCCTTGACGTTGATGTGCTCCTCCAGATTATGTAAAAAGTCGGCGGCAGTCGTCTTTTTGAACTCGTCGGTGTAGTCTATCTTCAGAACAAATTTAACATTGTATGCAGCAAGGAATGAAAGTCTTTCTTCAAACGAATAGACCTGCCTTCCGCCCTTGCCTTCGGCAAACATCATTACGCCGAGATCGAGGCCGTTTATCTTGGCCTGGAGCTTGGCTTTTTTTAACAGCTCCGCATGCCCCGCGTGTATAGCATCGAAGCAGCCGAGTACGACAAGTGAAGGAAAATTGTAATCGTCCTTGTTATAATTGATTATTTCTGGCATAATTTTAACCTCGATTTTAAATTTGTGCCATCGGAAAAGCCCACGCCGTGGAACGAGCCATCCTGACGGTAGATCCTGTACAGCCCTTCAGGCAACCCGCACGGGGCGGGTACGCCGTTGAGGTATAATTTTTCTTCCCGAGCATCCAAAGTTTTGCACGGGTAGGGCAGAACGGAGTCTGCAGGGACAAGAAAATCTGATATATTTTCGCGGTTAAGACACCGCGTTTCAACCGAGTTTTCAATTTCAAAACATCCGCTTTTTGTACGGACTAATGAATTCATTGAGGCATATGTGCCTACCAATTCGCCAAGGTCGCGCGCAAGCGAGCGTATATACGTTCCGCTGCCGCACTCTATTTCAAAGCAAAAAACATTCTCTTTTACGCGGCCTTTCAAAATAAATTCGCCAACGCTTACAAGCTTGGGGGCAAGCTCAAACGTTTTACCTGCACGGGCAAGTTTATATCCGCGCTCGCCGCCTACGCTCTTTGCGCTGTACGCAGGAGGAACCTGCATAATACCGCCCGTGAGCCTGGGCAGCGCTTCTGCTATTTCATTCTCTGACGGTATCCTGCCGCCTTCGGCAATCACCTTGCCCGTTGTATCGAGCGTATCGGTGAGAATACCGAATGTAAACTGGGCAAGATAGCGCTTGCGCTTAGATAAAAAATAGTCAAACAGCCTGGTTGCGTTGCCTACGGCAACGGGCAGAACGCCGCTTGCCATCGGGTCAAGAGTACCCATATGGCCGCAGGGCAGACCTGTCAGCTTTTTTATTACGGCCACCTCGCGCGCCGAGGACACACCCTGCTCCTTGTTTACGTTTATAAATCCCGTTCGGGTAAATAAATTTTCGCTCATAACTGCTGATATACGGCGTAGGTGAGCCTTTCTATAACCTCTTCATATTCGCCGAAGAGCATACAGCCGCTTGCGAGCACGTGTCCGCCGCCGCCGAAGCCTGACGCAACGGCGTTTACGTCTGCACCCTTGCTGCGCAGCGATGCCTTATACTGACCCTTCTTCATTTCCATGAGCGCTACGGCAACTTCCACACCGTCTATCGTGAGGAGATAATCTACGAACCCCTCCGTCATATTGCGTACTGCACCCGTCTCTTTTATAGCCTCGTCTGTTACGGTGATAAAGGCAAGCTTGTCCTCAAGTGCAAAACGCATTGTGGACAGCACCTTTGAAAACAGCAGTGCGCGCTCCTTCCTCTGACGGGAAAACATCTCGTAATTTATCTTTGTGACGTCCGCGCCGAGCGAGCGAAGGCGTGCGGCAACCTCGAAGGTGTGCTGTGTTACGTCGGAATGAGTAAAACTGCCGCTGTCTGTCACCAATCCGAGCATGAGCGCGTTGGCCGATTCGGGCGAGATTTCAAGGCCTGCGGCCTCTATGACCGCGGGCATAACCTCGCACGTGGCGGAACAAACGCTGACGAGATTGTTTTTTGCATAGGCAGTGTTGGATATGTGATGGTCGATATTTACCGTTTCGCCGCGGAATTTGGAAAAGTTATAGCCAAACTTACCCATTCTGGACACGTCGGCGCAGTCTACGGCTATGAACAAATCGAAGTCGCCCTCAGGAAGCTCTGTACTTACACCCTTCATCTGAGGGAGGAAAAAAAACTTTTCGGGAGGGACGTCTTCACAGACAAAACATACATCCTTACCCGCCGCAAGCATGGCAAGCTGAAGCCCGAGGCCGCTGCCGAGCGAGTCGCCGTCCGGACGGGAATGACAGAATATTGCGGCGCGCTGCGCCTTTTTTATCTGTGCGGCAACTGCCGCCAACGCATTTTCAGTGTTCATCTTCCGATTTTACGTTTAATTTACCTAAAATTTCGTCTATATGAGCGCCGTACTCCATACTGCCGTCCAGAATGAACGTGAGTACGGGGACGGTGCGTATGCGCAGCATACCGGAAAGTTCGTGGCGGATAAAGCCTGCGTTTTCCTTTATTGTCTCGAACGAGGCAAGCTTTTTCTGCTCGTCCTTATCGAATATGCTCACATATATTTTGGCCGTCTTGAGGTCGGGCGCAACGTCTGCACCCGTGACGCTTATTATTGCCGAAAGGCCGGGAACCCTGTCGCGCAATCTGCGGGAGATGACCTCGTAAATTGCCTTCTGGAATTCGCTTGCCAGCCTTTCTCCCCTTAAACCTTTCATAACTTTCTCCCGGGCGGAGCAAACGCCGCCCTGCCGCGGCTACCGCATTTAATTTACTGCTTTCAGGCGCCGCAGACACTGTTTATTAAAATATTTATATTTTTATCAATTCTGTGCAGGAGTCTTGGTCGCGCCTGATTTATATCAATTAAATGCAGGCGCATTGTTCACGCCTGATTTATATCAAGCCTGCGCAGGCGTGTTGTTTACGCCTGCGCAAAGCCGCAGGCGGATTTTGTATAAAACCCGAACAGCGCAGAACAAAAATCAATACAATTCAATTCAGCCGCTCATTGCAGTTAAAACAAATTTTACGCTCTGCACAGAGAGGTTGCGCTTTTTTATAAAAATTTATGCGTTACTGCTTGGCGGGAATCTGCTCCACCATGTAGCACTCTATAATGTCGCCAACCTTGATATCGTTGAAGCCTTCGATTGAGCAACCGCATTCAAATCCGCGCGCCACTTCCTTGACATCGTCCTTGAAGCGCTTGAGCTGCTGAACGTTGCCCTCAACCACGAGAACGTCGTCGCGATAGATGCGCAGTTTGCCGCCGCGCACTATCTTGCCTTCGAGAACGTAGCAACCTGCTACATTGCCAACGCCTGTGATGCGGAATACCTGGCGGACTTCGCACTTGCCGAGGTAAACTTCGTGATATTTGGGCGAGAGCATACCCTTGAGGGCGGCCTCCATATCGTCGAGGAGGTCATAGATTATGCGATATGTGCGGATGTCTACCTTGCTGCGCTCTGCAAGAGCCTTGGCCTTTGCGTCGGGACGAACGTTAAACGCAAGTATTATTGCGTTAGAGGAATCGGCGAGCATTACGTCCGATTCGGTCACCGCGCCCGCGCCGCTGTGGATTACCTTTACCTGAACCTCGTCATTGGAGAGTTTGAGCACGGATTGCTTTACAGCCTCTACCGAGCCCTGCACGTCGCCCTTGATTATGAGGTTGAGCGTCTTCATATTGCCTTCTGCAATCTTGCCGAACACTTCGTCGAGCGAGATTTTCGAGGTCTGCTGTACGCGCGCCTCGCTCTCCTTTCTCTTTCTCTCGTCGATGACCTGCTTCATAAGTTCCTGGGAAACGGCGTAAATAGAGTCGCCCGCGTTGGGTACTTCCTCAAAGCCGAGCACGGATACCGCCGTGGAAGGACCTGCCGATTTAACCTGCCTGCCCTTGTCGTCTATCATGGCGCGCACGCGACCTGTTACCATGCCTGAAATTATGTTGTCGCCCGTGTGAAGCGTGCCGTTCTGCACGAGTACGCTGGCCATGGGACCCATGCCCTTATCGAGTTTGGCTTCTATTATTGTACCGCGCGCCTCCCTGTCGGGATTGGCAAGAAGTTCCTTCATCTCAGCGACGAGAAGGATATTTTCGAGCAGGTTATCTATGCCCTCGCCCGTCTTGGCGGATACGGGGCAGACAATGGTGTCGCCGCCCCACTCCTCGGGTACAAGGCCGTAGTTGGTAAGGTCCTGCATAACCTTGTTTATATCAGCCTGGGGTTTATCCATCTTGTTTACGGCGACGATAATTGTTACTTCTGCCGCCTTTGCATGGTTGATTGCCTCCACGGTCTGCGGCATTATGCCGTCGTCCGCTGCGACGACGAGGACTACTATATCTGTAACCTGCGCGCCGCGCGCACGCATTGCGGTGAATGCCTCGTGACCGGGCGTATCGAGGAAGGTAATCTTTTTATCGCCGACAGATACGGAATAGGCGCCTATGTGCTGCGTTATGCCGCCTGCCTCGCCCTCGGTGACCTTCGTCTTGCGGATATAGTCGAGAAGGGAGGTCTTGCCGTGGTCGACATGACCCATTACCGTTACGACGGGTGCGCGGGGCACAAGACTTTCTATCTCTTCAACCGTATCGGCCTGCTTTTCTATGAGCTTCTCTTCGGCGGTCTTTTCGGGCTTGTATTCAAGCTCTATGCCGAGGTCGGCGGCTATCATGAACGCCGTTTCGTAGTCGATAGAGCCGTTTACGGTTGTTACAATGCCGTCTTTGAAGAGACGCTTGGTTATTTCAACGGCGGTAACGCCGAGCTTTTCAGAGAGCACTTTGATAGGGATATTATCGGTAGTAACCACGGCCTTATCAATTTTAACAGCCTGAACTACCTGCTTTACCGCCTTTTTGGTGCGAGCCTTGCGGTAAACGCCCCTGTCGTCGTCGAAGTCCTCTACGCTTGCGCCCTGCTGTTTCTGCAACGAACGCTTATTGAGCGGCTTCTTCTCCTTTTCGTAATAAGTTCTGTCGCCGCCCTTCTTTTTATCGGGGCCGAAATTTTTATTGGGCTTTGCCGCTGCCGCGGGAGCTGCAGGTCTTGCCGCAGCTGCGGGGCGGGGAGCCATACCCTGGCGCTGACCGAACTGACCGGCGGGACGGGGTGCCGTGCCTGCAGGACGGGGAGGACGGGAATCCTTGTTGACAAATGTTCTGTTGTCGCCCTGCCTTTGTTTGCCGGAGGTCTGTATGCCGCCCTGGGCGGGGCGGGAATTTGCGGGGCGTTGCTGATTATCCTGGCGACGCGGTCTGTCGGCCTGAGATGCAGAAGGTCTGGCCTCCTGCTGTTTTGTAGCAGCGGCAGGCTTTTCAGGCGCTTTTTCTGCGGGCTTTTCAGGCGCTGCGGGCTGAGGAGCGGGCGCTGCCTGCTCCTTTTCTGTCTGCGCAGGCTTTTCAGGCGCGGGCGAAGGGGTTGCCACGGCTTCGGGCGCCTTTTCTGCGGGCTTTTCAGCCGCGACGGGCTGAGGAGCGGGCGCTACCTGCTCTTTCTTTTTTGACTGAACGGGCTTTGCCTCTTCCTTAACTTCCGCCTTTGCCTCTGCCTTGACCTCTGCAGCCTTCTGTTCGGCAGCGGCCTTTTCAGCCTGCTCCCTTTCCGCCTGCTCGGCCTGCTCGCGGGCTAAACGCTCTTCCTCTTTCTTTTTGGCCTGAATCGCGCTCTCCATATCGGAAAGCTTTTTAAGGATTTCAGACACTCTCTTTTCAGATGCGCCCACCTTTTTACCGAGCTCGGAAAGTTTTCCGCCGGATATGAGCTTCCCTATATTTTCAGCGTTTTCGTATTTGTTTGCCATATATCAGTTTATGCCTCCAGCATATAATTCAAAATTCTCGTCCGCGGCGCCGACGATTGCTTTTGCAAGCTGAAAATCGGTGACCGCCGCAATTTTACAACCCGGCTTGTTTACAGCCCTGCCCAGTCCGCAATGGCACACCATAAGCGGACACGAATGCCTGCGGGCAAATTTCTGCGCAAGCGAAAAGCAGTTCTGCGAACCTGTGGAACACACTATTATAAGGCAGACGCCCCTTTTAAGGCAGTCTACCGCGCCCGTGCCGAGTGTTATTTTGCGGGCGCGCAGGCAAAATCCTATATAGGACTCGGCCTTGGATTTATTTTCCAAAGTATTCCTCCTCTATGCGCGAATAGACCTCTTCTGGCACCTCGCACGAGAAAACTTTGTTTATAAGCCGCTGCTTTTTCAGTTTTTTTATGCAGTCGGGATTGTTGCAGATATATGCTCCCCTTCCCGGAGCCTTGGAGGAAAAATCGAGGAAAATTTCGCCCTGCGCGTTTCTTACTATGCGCAGCATATCCCTCTTTTCCTTCAGCTCGCGGCAGGCTATGCACATTCTTAAAGGTATCTTTTTAGTTTTCGGCATTTTCCTCTGCGGCGGATACTTCGCCTTCACCCTCCGCTGCGGGCGCTATGCCCATCTTTTCTGCCGCGCTGCGGCTCTTAACGTCTATCTTCCAGCCGGTGAGCCTTACTGCAAGGCGGGCGTTCTGTCCGTCTTTGCCGATAGCGAGCGAAAGCTTGTCGTCGGGCACTACCGCCATTGCCGTCTTTTCGCCGTCGAGCTGCGTTACAGAGAGCACCTTGGCGGGAGAGAGAGCCTTTGCTATAAATTCAAGCGGGTCTTCGCTCCAGGGAACTATATCTATCTTTTCGCCGCCCAGTTCGGCCACAACGGCGTTTACCCTTGCGCCCTTGTTGCCTACGCAGGCGCCTATCGCGTCTACGCGGGGGTCTGTGGAGTAAATGGCCATCTTGGTGCGCGAGCCTGCCTCGCGGCTGACTTCCTTGATTACGACCGTACCCTGCTTTATTTCGGGCACTTCCTCTTCGAACAGCTTACGCACGAGGCCGGGCGAGGTGCGGCTTACTATTACCTGCGCACCGTTGAAACCGCTCTTGACTCTCTTCACGAATACCTTGACCTTGTCGTTTACGTTGTAAACTTCGCCGGGAACCTGGTCTGAAGGGAGAAGAACGCCCTCTATCTGACCCTTGCCCAAATCGAGGTAGACGTTTTTTGCGTCCTTTTTGCGGACTACGCCAACGAGCAGCTCGCCCTCTTTATCGGCAAATTCAGACATGGCCGCGTCGCGCTCGGTTTCGTGCAGTTTCTGCATTATCACCTGCTTTGCCGTCTGTGCGGCAATGCGCGAAAAATCTTTAGGCACAAACTTTTCGGTGAGTTTGTCGCCAACCTTTACGCCCTTTTTGATTGCGCGGGCATCCTCCAAAGAAATTTCCTTTTCGCGGTCGGTGACCTCCTCCACGACATCTCTTACCGTGTAGAAATCGAGAGTACCCTTTTCGGAATTGAGCTTTATTTCAACCGCGCCCGCTGCGCCGGCATACTGCTTTTTGCACGCCGAAACAAGGGCGTTTTCCAACGCCTCTAAAAATACCTCCTTGGGTATTCCCTTCTCTTTTTCAAGATCGTCCAGCGCCAAGAAAAAATCTTTGTTAGTCATTTTTATAATCTCCTGTTTTTGTTGAAAACCGCATGATAAGCGGGGTAAATTCTTGATTAAATTATTGCGTTATCAGATATAAACAGTCAAAAAGGCCGGAAAATTACTCAAATTTTATGGCCTTGTTTATTTTTGCTATCTTGGTTTTGTTTATCTTTTCCGCCGTGCCGCCTATATCAAGCGTTACGGAATGTTCGTCAAAGGCGGAAAGTACGCCCTCTAAAAACTTTTTACCCTTCAGGGGTGCGTAGAGCTTTACCTCTACCTCTTTGCCGAGGTTGCGCTCGAAGTCGCGAGCGGTTTTGAAAGGTCTGTCAAGCCCGGGGCTGGATACGTTGAGAGTGTACGGAGCGCCGAAGCTCGGGTCAAGCTCGTCAATGAGGTCCATTATGGCGTTGTGGAATTTTTCGCAGGTGTCGAGGTCCATGCCCGCCTCCGTATCTATAAATACGGTGAGGTTATCGTTTTTGGTCTCCACATCCACTATTTCTATACCCATCGAATCTGCCGTGGGTTTTAAAAACTCAGCTATTTCATTTACAGGTTTAAAATTCATAACTACCCCTTTGTCTGTGCCCTGCTGCACGCCATTTTTTGCAAAATGACCCTTTATATGAGTATTGAGTGCCTGAAACAGGCACTCAATCCTAAGCATAGTATTAAGTCTGTATACAGTATACCACGCCCGATTATTTTTTGCAACCGTTATTTACAGATTATGGCAGAGATTTTTTAATTTTTATAAGCTCGATAAAAATTTTGGCCGTGGCGAGGGCGTCGTCCTCCGCTCTGTGGTGGTTGAAAGTTATACCGAAGTAATCGGCCACAGTATTGAGCTTGTTATTGGCCAGCCGCAAAAGTTTTTGCGAAAGAAAGAGCGTATCTATCACCTTGGAATCTACGGCGTAGCCCAGTTCACGGCAGTAAAAATCTATAAATTTGAAGTCGAACCCGACGGCGTTGTGGCCTACGAGAACGGAACCGTCACAGAACTTTACAAAGTCGGGCAGTACGTCCTTGTAGCTGGGCGCGGAGTTGACCATTTCGTCAGTTATACCCGTGAGCTCGATTATGCGAGGCTCGAGCGGAACAGTCCTTTCGGGATTTACGAAAGTGGAAAATTTTTCGCGTATTTCGCCATTGATAACCTTGTACGCGCCAATCTCTATTATGCCGTCCATTTCGCCTGCGACGGGCGTAGTGTTGAGGCCGGTGGTTTCGAGGTCGAACACCACGAAAGAGGTGTTTTTAAAACATTCGGGCAGGGAAGTATCGGTGAAAAAGTCTGCCTGAGTGTAATCTTCAAACTGTTCGGGGAACACGGTGTGGTAAGCCTTGGGTACGGGGCGCGCCTTGCGCTTTTCGGGCACGAAGTTTTCTGGAGGTGCGCCGTAGTTTACCTGCGTTGCGGTATAGCGCAGCATGCCGTTATGCACGTCGCTGCGGCAGTTAAGGACTATGCTTTCTCCAGCCTTGATCTCCCTTATCTTATCCACGCTCTTTTTGCGGGCAAAGTAAGTCACGCGCAATGTGGAAGTGCCGTCTGAAACAGCCAGCGCAAAATAAGGCTTTTCCTCGCCGTTGGAACGGGTGTAGGAGCGCTCGGTTATATCTATTACGCTGCCGCAGATTACGGCGTTTTCGCTGACGAAGTTAAAGTCAGCCATATATATCGCGCGCTTGGGAGCGTCGGCGCTCTCTATCGGCGAAAAGTTTTCTATGGGGAAGGTGCGCACGGGCGCTTCAAAGCTCTCCTCCGTGACCTTCTCCTCTACGGTTATGCTCTCGGCGTCTATTCTGTTTTTTGAAACGAAGCCGCGGAACTCGCCGCAGTAAGTCTTTTTAAGCCCCTCCTCCACGGCGCGGACCATACTCTCCGAACGGGGGCCGCCGAGAGTGGACACATAAAAATCAAAACCGGTATCCGTCTTTTGCACAGAGACGTCCGCCTCGCCTATTACCGAAGAGAGCGCGGGCGACTTTTCTGCTATCAGCTCCATAATTCTGCGCTTTACCATTGCGCCGTCAGGAGTGAGCTTGGATACCTGAAGCTCAAACGAAAAACATTCGGGAATATATTTTCTTATGACGGTATAGGCGGAATTGAAGTCCTCCTGCGAGTACGGCAGGTCGGTTATCAGCTGCACCGTAACGACGGACTGGGCGCTTACCAATTCCACCTTGCCCATTATTGCATTTCTGAACCCGCTGCACCCGCGGACTTCCGAAAGTATATCTTCAGTCATTTATAAGACTTTGTATCTCCTTTAAAAATTCGTTCTCCGCGTCCTGCACGGGTACGCGGCGCAAAAGACTGCCCTTTTTGAATAATACGCAGTAGTCCTTTGCCCCTGCAATGCCTATATCTGCTTCAGAGGCCTCTCCCGGACCGTTAACCACACAGCCCATAACGGCTATCTTGAGCGGCTTTTTGCAGTCCTTTACATAGTCCGCCACCCTTTCTGCAAGCCCTGCAGAATTCCACATACACCTGCCGCAGGTCGGGCAGGATATTACGTCGGCAAAGTCCTTTTCCAAACCCGCCGCCTGCAGGATAGCGCGTGCGGCATAGACTTCGCGCACGGGGTCGCCCGTGATTGAGACGCGTATGGTATCGCCAATGCCGGTAAGAAGGAGCGCACCCAGCGCAACCGACGATTTGACTATTGCGCTGTTGTATGTGCCCGCCTCTGTCACGCCGATGTGGAGCGGGTAGTCCGTGCGCTTTGAAAGAGCGGTATATGCGGCGTATGTCATGGGCGCGGACGAGGCCTTTACCGATATAACTATTGAATTGACGCCGTATCTTTCCAGCATATTGACGCTTGAAAGCGCGCTCTCCACAAGCGCCTCTGCGCTTACTCCGTACTTTGAAAGGTACTCCTTTTCAATGCTGCCCGTATTTGAGCCCACGCGCACGGCAATGTTGTGCGCCTTTATGCAGTCAGCCACTAGCCTGACCTCTTTTTCGCCGCCGATGTTGCCGGGGTTTATGCGAACTTTATCGCACCCCGCCTCTATTGCGGCAACCGCAAGCCTGGCAGAAAAGTGTATGTCAGCCACAACTGGCATCTTTGTGCGGAGCTTTATGCTCTTTATTGCGGCAGCGTCCTCTTCGTCCAGCACGGAGACGCGTATAATCTCGCACCCCGCGCGCTCGAGCGCGGCTATCTGGGCGCACACCTCGTCTGTATGGGATGTCTTTATTGTGGTCATAGACTGAATTTTTACGCGTTCGCCGCCGCCTATAACCAAGTTACCTATCTTTACCTTACGCGTCATATGCGCTCCGACTAAAAGCCGCCCCGTAGGGCGGCATAATAAATAAAGTTTATGAAAATCAAGGGCAGTTCAAAACCTGCCGCACAGTTAACTGAAAAACTGTATAAATGCGCTGTGTCTGACCAACGCCATCAACGCAACAGAGCAATGGCTGCTGTTATTTTTTGCCGCTCTTGCTCTCCATAAGGTGCTGGAGCTCAGACATAAAGCTTGAAATATCGTTGAAGGAGCGGTATACGCACGCATAGCGGACATAAGCAACTTCGTCTATGTTTTTAAGCTCCTCCATAACCATCTCGCCGATGGCCTTTGAAGAGACTTCCTGCTCCATGGAGTTGTATACCTGCTTTGAAACGCTGTCAACAAGGGCGTCTATCTTGGCCATGGGCACGGGGCGCTTTTCGCACGCCTTTATAACTCCGTTTTTAATCTTCTGCGGGTCGAAGGCCTGCCTGTTGCCGCTCGATTTTATGACGAGCACGGGCGTATCCTCTATCGTTTCGTATGTGGTGAACCTTCTGCCGCATGCAAGGCATTCCCTGCGCCTTCTTATTGTTCTGCCCTCGTCTGCGGAACGGCTGTCTATAACCTTGCTGTCTTCACAGCCGCAATACATACATTTCATACATTACCCCTTGTGCAAACGCAAAAAAATTTATGCCGCAGTGAGATACACCACTGAATTTTTGCGCTTTTTATTTATTATACCACAATATTTTGTATATGTAAAGTATGCGGCGGCGCATTTTTGCGCCGCCGCATTCCGCAAAGTCCATATTAGGTATTGCCTTAAGTATCAGGGGATTACAGAATTATTTTTACGCCGTCGCCGTCCGCGCTTTCAATTTCAGCGATAACGAGATGTCCCCATGTCTTTTTTGCCTTTTTAAGCTCTTTTACTGCAGCGCGCATTCCCCTGCCGAAATTTGCCGCCTTTACGGCGTGGCAGATAAAACGCACCGCAATGAACGCTGGCACGTGTAATGTAACGGGTACGCTGCCACTCTCTTTTAATATAATCTTCATTCTACCGATATTGTGACTGTGTCGCCGTCGGCGGAGGTTATCTCCACCAGCTTGCCCGTTGCACCGCTCATTACAAGCTGCATTATCTGCGCAAAGTCAATACTCTTCAATGCTTCATTGCCGCCGATATTTGCCTTTGATAAAAATTGTTCGGCAATGGATATGGGCAGGTTGAGCTTTACATTGTCGCCGTCGGCAGAAATTACGCGTATTTTAAGCAGAACTTTGCTTAAATCTACAAGCTCTTCGGGCACTACTTTAGGCGTCTCCGTCTCTGCGCCCAACAGCTCGTCGCAGGTGGTGTTGAAAAGTTTTGCAAGCACGGGAAAGAGCGAAATATCGGGTGCTGAGATGTCGTTTTCCCACTTGGAAACGGCCTGCGGCGTAACCGAGCACTTTTCGGCAAGCTCCTCCTGCGTCAGGTTTGCTTTTTTGCGGTAATACGCAATTCTTTGTCCTATCGTATTCATTTTACGACCTCCGTTTTTTTTCTTCCAGTATAGCCGTGTTACCGAGCAAATGCCACAGACCATAAGTTGATATTGTAAACCGCAGGTTGTTTTTTACACAACCTGCGGTTGAACTACCTGATAAAGCACTGTTTTTGCTTATTTTCAGCAAAACAGCCCGTTTATACCACTGAATTTGCAGCCGACTTAAATAAATTCAGCTCTTAAAAATACCTGCGTCAAATCAGGTTTATGTGCGGAAAATTCACTTTAAGAAATCAGGAAACCTGATCTAACTCCTGATAGTCGCTGAGGTCGTCGGGAAGAGGGTCGGCAACTTTTTCCGTCTTAAGAAGCCAGCTGTCTACATCCATTTTGTATGCAACGGTTATTTCTCCCGTGCCGAGAACTTCGGGAACGGTAAAAGTAAAGTCAAAGCTGACGTCGGCGTCAGTACCGTAGCCGAGCAGCTCGCCCGTCTGCTTATCAAACTCGATATAATAATCGCATTTGCCGAAATTGATGCTGTCGAGCAGCTGCTGAAACTCTGCGCTCATATCCATACCCACGAGTGAGCTGACAAAGGCGGCATTGGAGTTGAGCCAGGCGTTTACATCCAGACTGATTTTTACCTTAAATGTCGTCTGCGCGTCTATGTATACCTCTACCCCGTCCTGCGTGATAAGCTGGGCAAGCATAGTAAAATCAAAAACCTCGTCGCCTTCGGGCCCCTGATCGGCAAGGAATATCTCGCTGAATGCGCCCTCGAGCGGCATTTTGAATTTTGCTGTCTGGGAAAATGAATTTTCGCCGATATTTAAGGAAGCGGCGCCGTCCAGATAGAAATAGTCATTATCATTATAACTATATCCCGATAAATTAATTGACTGCACCTCCGTATCCTCGCCTGAAGTTTCGGTCAGATTATAGGAATAATCCACCGCGCCGCTGCCGCGAAGCACTGGACCATTTTCAGAATTGCGGAACGACAGCGTCTGTTCAGAATCGTAATCAGCTTTAATATTCGTAGTTGAATTGAGTACAACATTCAATATTGTTGCGTTCTGAACCACCGAAATATCAGTGTCGCCGCGGGTAAGCATGCGGGCATTGTATTCCCAGTCTTCGGCCGCTGTATCCCCATAGACTGAGTCTGAAGAACCTATGTAGGCATCAAGCTCATCAAGTTGCTCAGAAGTAGCCTCTTTGGAGAAGTCACCACTGATGAGCGGAGTATCGCTGCAGCCTGAAATTGCCACCGCAGAGATTAACATACCTGCGGAAAGAGCGGCAACGACAAACAGTTTTAAAAACTTTTTCATCTTGTTTTCCTCCTCAGAAAAATCATGCAGAACTCTGTTCTGTACCTTCATTCTATACCATAACGATAAAAAAGTCAATACTTACATCAAAAACTTATATTCTGCCAAGCTCGATTTGATGCCCGTATATGCCGCAACCAACGGGTAAAAAGGGCGTTTTGGCAAGCTATCCGCAATATATAACCGCAGGGTAAAAAGGGCGTTTTTATAAGTTATGCAGAATAGTACAATAATATAAAACCGCAGGACAAATTGCCCTGCGGTTTTATCTGTTGAGTGCTGAATTTTATTGTTAACCCTAAGTTAAAAGCACATAAAATAATTACTAATTGCTCAATTAAATTACCCGATAATTAATTACTTGAAATATTTGACGCCGCTTTCAAATATCTTCATATCAAAGTTGCCGACGCAGTTTTTATAGAGATTATCGCCCGTGCGCTCGCTGTGACCCATCTTGCCGAAGACTCTGCCGTCGGGGGAAGTGATGCCCTCTATCGCCCACATACTGCCGTTGGGGTTGAAAGGACTTACCATTGTGGGCAGGCCTGCCGCGTCACAGTACTGTGTGGCAATCTGGCCGTTTTTGCGCATCTTTTCAAGCTCGGCAAGCGGCGCAATGAGCTTGCCTTCGCCGTGGGATACGGGTACGGTATATACTTCCCCGACGTTGCATGCGGCAAGCCAGGGGCTCTTTACGGAGGCAACCCTTATGTTTACAAGCGTTGAAACGTGGCGCGATATATTGTTATATGTAAGCGTAGGCGAACCTGAAGTGAGCGGGCTGACCTTGCCGTAGGGCACGAGGCCAAGCTTTATGAGAGCCTGGAAGCCGTTGCATATGCCGAGAATGAGGCCATCGCGGCGGTCGAGAAGGTTGGCAATCTTTTCAGATACGGTGGGATTTTTGAATGTGGTGGCAATGAACTTGCCCGAGCCGTCGGGCTCGTCGCCGCCGGAGAAACCGCCGGGGAAGGCGATTATGTTGGCGCGCTCTATTGCCTTGATTATTGCCTGAACGCTCTCTTCAATGTCCTGAGGTGTGCGGTTGCGTATGACGAGTATCTCTGTTTCAGCGCCCGCAAGCCTGAACTTGCGCTCTGTATCCAGCTCGCAGTTGGTGCCGGGGAACGCGGGTATGAATACGCGCGGCTTTGCAGTTTTTATGGCAATACTGCTGTACTTGCCCTTGCCTGCATAGTCGCAGTCGGGTATGTCGCCCTGGGCGGGAGCAGTTGCGGGGAACACGCCGTTGAGCCTTGAGGTGTATGCGCCGAGCGCTTCGGCAAAGCTTACGGTGCTGCCGTTGCAGGTGAAGCCGCCCTCTGAAGTTGTACCGACAAACACAGCGTCCACGCCCAGCGAGGAGACGTCGTCAGCACATACGATTATATCGCCGTAACGCTCTTCAAAGATGTCCTCTGCGGTAAGAGCAAAGTCAAATCCGAGGCCGTTGCCGAAGCAGCTCTTTACGACTGCGGCAGCTATGCCGCCCTGCTCTATAACAGTGGCCTGAGTAATCGTGCCTGAAGCTATGCCCGCATTTACCGCAGCATACAGCTTTTTGAGATATTCAAAGTCGGGCACGAGGTTCTTATCCTTCTTCATGGGAAGAAGCCACATCTTTTCGCCTGCGGCTACGGGAACGTTGGTTATAAGCTTTGAAGCCTTTGCGGGCGCGATTGCAAACGAAATGAGTGTGGGCGGAACGTCTATGTCCTCGAACGAGCCGCTCATTGAGTCCTTGCCGCCGATTGCCGCAAGGCCGAGATTTATCTGTGCATAGAGTGCGCCGAGCATGGCCGAAAGAGGCACGCCCCAACGCTTTTTATCCTCCCTCAGGCGCATGAAAAATTCCTGAAGAGTGAGGCGGATATCCTCCATCTTTGCGCCTGCCGCCACTACCTTTGCAACAGATGTGACTATGGAGTATATGGCACCCGTGAAGGGCGAAGTTGACATCAGATTGGGATTATAGCCGTAGGCTGAAACCGTGCAGTCGTCCGTTTCGCCGCCGACAATCTTTGCCGCCATTGCTGTAACGGGCGTGAGCTGGTTCTTGCCGCCGAAGGGCATAAATACCGACTTTGCGCCTATGGTTGAATCGAACATCTCCGAAAGACCCTTTTTAGAGCATACATTGAGGTCTGAAAGGGTATCGAGAAGCTGCTTATTGAAGTCGGCGCACGGCTTTTTATCGAAGAAGTTTGTCTTGTTTTCGCATATTTCAGCGGGTATACGCTGCTTTACGCCGTTGGTATCGAGGAACTCGCGCGAGATGTCCACTATAGCCCTGCCGCGGTGGAACATACGCATACGACCAGTTGAAGTTACCTTTGCAACGGGGGTTGCGGCAAGGTTTTCCTCTGCTGCGAGCTTTATGAAGGCATCAACGTTTTCCTTTGCAACAACCACCGCCATGCGCTCCTGGGATTCGGAGATGGCAAGCTCTGTGCCCGAAAGGCCTTCATACTTTTTGGGAACGAGGTCGAGCTGAATATCAAGGCCGTCAGAGAGCTCGCCTATGGCTACCGCCACGCCGCCCGCGCCGAAGTCGTTGCACTTTTTGATTTTGCGGGTTGCCTCTTTATTGAGGAAAAGCCTCTGCAGCTTGCGCTCGGTGAGGGCGTTGCCCTTCTGTACTTCTGCGCCGCAGGTCTGTACGGACTTTTTATCGTGCGCTTTGGATGAACCGGTAGCGCCGCCGCAGCCGTCGCGGCCAGTTTCGCCGCCTAAAAGAATAATCACGTCGCCTTCTACGGGGCGTTCGCGATAAATCATGTCTGACTTGGCGCCCGCCACAACAAAGCCCGTCTCCAGCCTCTTTGCCTTGTAGCCGGGATGGTAAACTTCGTCAACCTGGCCGGTGGCAAGTCCTATCTGGTTGCCGTATGAAGAGAAGCCTGCCGCCGCTGTTGTGGTGATAACGCGCTGGGGAAGCTTGCCCGGAAGGGTGTTTTCCAGCGGCTCGGTGGGGTCGGCTGCGCCCGTTATGCGCATTGACTGAAGAACGTATGTGCGCCCTGAGAGCGGGTCGCGTATTGCGCCGCCGAGGCAGGTTGCCGCACCGCCGAAGGGCTCTATCTCGGTCGGGTGGTTGTGAGTTTCGTTTTTGAACATCACGGTGTATTTTTCAGGCTTGCCGTCAAGCTCTACGTCCACCTTTACGGAGCAGGCGTTTATTTCGTCCGATTCGTCGAGGTTGGGGAGCTTTCCGTCCTTTTTGAGCTTTTTGGCGCCGATGGTTGCTATATCCATAAGGCAGGGATATTTATCCTTTCTGCCTGCATACAGCTCTTTAAAGAGGTCTTTATAGAGGTTATATGCCTTTTTGACGTCTGAATTGTCGCCCTCTATGTCCACGTTTGTAATCTCCGTGGCAAAAGTGGTGTGACGGCAATGGTCAGACCAGTATGTATCAATAACTTTAAGCTCGGTTTCGGTGGGGTCGCGCTTTTCGGATATGAAGTAGTCGCGCACGAATATGAGGTCCTCCACCGACATGGCAAAGCCCATCTTTTCGTGGTAGGCGGCTATCTCTTCGTCGCTCATTGCGGTAAAGCCCTTTACGCTTTCAACGTCGGGAGCTTCGATATGCTCGTGCACGAGCGTTGCAGGTTTTGCAAGGCTGACTTCCTCGCTCTCCACGGGGTTGATGAGGTGCTTTTTAAGCTTTTCCACCTCTTCGGGGCTGGCGCCCTTGACTGCATAGATGCGCGCACACTTTATGAGCGGCCTCTCCTTCTGCGTGAGCAGCTGAACGCACTGGGCGGCGCTGTCGGCACGCTGGTCGTACTGACCTGTGAGGTAGGCTATGGCAAACACCGAGTAGCCCTCGCCTAAGGTAACCTCTTCCCTGTATACGTTATCTACGGGCGGCTCTGAAAAAACACCTGGTATGGCGGCTTCAAACTCCTCCTCCGTCATTCCCTCTGCGTCGTAACGAATAAGATAGCGCACGTCCTGAATGTCGTTTATGCCGAGGAGATTTTTAGCCTCGTCCATAACCTTTTTTGCCTGTAAATTATCCTTTTTTTCAACGAAAACTCTGTAAATCATAAAGCGCGCTCCAAAGCGTAAATTTTATGTCTGTTTTAATTAATCGGTGCGGCAATAAAGCGCAACCGTTACCTTTTTGTGCACGGCCGCATAAGCTGACTTTTTAAACATTAAAACTTTTGCAGCCACTTAAAATATTTTCGGCGAGATGCGGGCTGAAAGACTTATACCTCTTTGCGCGCACCCCGCCCGTATATATTTTTATGAAAAAGCAATTAACCTTCGCGGTACTTTATGCCTATATCGGAGCGGTAATACATACCGTCCCAATGAATATTTTTAGCTGCAGCGTACGCCTTTTTACGCGCCTCTTCAATGTCGGCACCCTTTGCAACTACGCCCAGTACGCGGCCGCCGTTGGTTACAAGCTTGCCGTCCTTTACAGCCGTGCCTGCGTGCACTATCTGGCAGTCGCCGACATCGCCTATGGTTATCTCCTTGCCCTTTTCGTAGTGCTTGGGATAGCCGCCGCTGGCAAGCACCACGCAGACGCACGCGCCCTTCTCCCACTCTATCTTTATATCGGAGAGCCTGCCGTCCGTTACGGCCTCGAATATGTCGAGAAGGTCGGTTTTGAGCATGGGCAGAACTACCTGTGTTTCGGGGTCGCCGAAACGGGAGTTGTACTCCACCACCTTCATGCCCTTGTCTGTACGCATAAGTCCGAAATAGAGGCAGCCCTTGAATGTGCGCCCCTCGGCGTTCATTGCGTTCATTGTGGGAACCATGATGGTTTTCATGACCTCGTCCTCAAGCTCCTTCGTCCAGAAGGGGCAGGGCGAGAATGTACCCATGCCGCCCGTGTTGAGACCCTTATCGCCGTCCATGGCGCGCTTGTGGTCGCACGAGGTTATCATGGGAACTATTGTCTTGCCGTCGGTGAAAGAGAGGACGGATACCTCCTCGCCGGGGGTGTATTTAAGGCCGCGCATACACTCTTCTATTACAACCTTGTTGCCGGCAGAGCCGAAGGCTTTATCGAGCATGATGCTCTTTAAACCCTCCTCTGCCTCTTCAAGCGTGTTGCAGATAAGCACGCCCTTGCCGAGCGCAAGGCCGTCCGCCTTCAGAACTATCGGCGCACCCTGCTCGCGGACGTACGCGAGAGCCTTTTCGTAGTCGTCGAAAATTTCCGACTGCGCGGTGGGTATGCCGTACTTCTTCATAAGATTTTTAGAAAAAGCTTTGCTTGCCTCTATTATAGCGGCGTCTTTGCGGGGGCCGAAACAGCGCTTGCCTATGCCCTCGAGCGCATCCACAAGGCCTATGGCAAGGGGGTCGTCGGGAGCTACCACATAGTAGTCAATCTCGGGATGAGCCTCGGCATATTCAACAACCGCAGGTATATTCATATAGTCCACATCCACATTTTCGGCAATTTCGGCTGTGCCTGCGTTGCCCTTCATGCAGTAGAGCTTATCAACTCTGGGACTTTTTTTCAGCGCGAGGAGTATTGCGTGCTCCCTGCCGCCGTTACCTATTACAAGTACATTCATAAAATTTCTCCTCAACGGCCAGGCAAAGCGGACTGTAAATTTCGTTTTTCCCGGCACGCATCAGGCCGCAACGGGCCTTGGACTTAGTGCTTGAAGTGACGCTCGCCGACGAATACCATTGCAATGCCCGCCTTGTTTGCGGCCACTATGGACTCTTCGTCGCGGATTGAGCCGCCCGGCTGGATTATTGCAGTGATGCCCGCTGCAGCGGCAGCCTCTACACAGTCAGAAAAGGGGAAGAACGCGTCGGACGCCATTACAGAGCCCTTTGCCTCTTTGCCTGCGTGCTCTATCGCCTGCTGTGCTGCCCAGATACGGTTGGTCTGTCCCATGCCTATGCCGGTGGTGCGGCCGGGTTTGCCTATTACTATGGCGTTGGACTTGGTGTACTTGACCACGCGCCATGCAAACATCATTGCCTCGACTTCTTCAGCCGTGGGAGCGCGGTCGGTAACGACGCCCAGGCCGTAGACGGTTTTCTGTTTGCCCGAAGGGGTCGTGGTTACGGTAACTTCTGCCTTGCGGCTGAACAGACCCATATCCTCGTCCTTTATAAGGCATTCGTCGTAACTCTGCACGAGCAGGCCGCCGTATACCTTTTTCATATCGCGTGCGTCGGGTGCGCGGCGGGCGGAAATGCCGTCTATCTGAAGAAGACGGATATTCTTTTTGCCTTCGAGTATTTTAAGTGCGCCTTCGGTATAGGCGGGCGCCATAACTATTTCGATAAAGATTTTGTTTATCTCTGCGGCCGTGGCTTCGTCAACCGTGCCGTTTATGGCAAGTATGCCGCCGAAGACCGACACAGGGTCAGAATTGTAGGCGCGCATATAAGCTTCGTATATATCCTTGCCCGTACCAACGCCGCAGGGATTTGCGTGTTTGCAGGCGACAACCGCGGGGGTATCGCCGAATTCCTTTAAAAGTTCAAGCGCGCCGTTTGCGTCGTTTATATTGTTATAGGAGAGCTCCTTGCCCCAGAGCTGCTTTGCCGACGAGAGCGAACCCTTGCGAGCGAACGGCTCTTTATAGAACACCGCCGACTGCTGGGGGTTTTCGCCGTAGCGCATATCCTGCGCTTTTTCGTAGGCGAAGGTAATCGTTTCAGGGTACTGTATGCCGAGCTGAGCGGCAAGATAGTTGGAGATAAGGCTGTCATATACGGCGGTATGAGCGAACACCTTATACTGAAGGTATCTCTTGGTTTCAAGCGTAACGCCGCCTGCGGCAAGCTCTTCAAGCACCTTGCCGTAGTCAGCGGGGTCGACTATTACCGCCACGTCCTGGTAGTTCTTTGCAGCAGCCCTTATCATTGTAGGGCCGCCGATATCGATATTTTCTATACATTCGGCAAAGTCTGCGCCGCGCTCGAGCGTGGCCTTGAACGGATAGAGGTTTACCGCCACTATATCTATGGTGTTGATGCCAAGTTCTTCAAGCTGCTTCATGTGCTCGGGATTGGAGCGCATTGCAAGCAGACCTGCGTGCACGTTGGGGTGCAGCGTTTTAACCCTGCCGTCGAGGCATTCGGGGAAACCTGTAATTTCAGATATGCCGATAACTTTAAGCCCTGCCGCCTTGAGCGCCTTTGCCGTGCCGCCGGTGGAAATTATTTCAAAACCGTTTGCTGCAAGGCCCTTGCAGAAATCAACCACGCCCGTCTTGTCTGATACGCTGACGAGCGCCCTCTTTTTCATCTCCATATATGTAAACCTCACAAAATTAATTTTTCTTGCCTTAATGCAGCCGCCCGAACGGGCTGTGCTGTTTGCCTTATCGCAGTCGCCAAATCGGGCTATGTTTCTCGCCTTAATGCAATAACCAGAATGGGCTATGCCGACCGCATAACAATTTGCCGCCCTTTTAAAGACGAACGGGGCAAAATAAAATTGCCCCCGTTATATGCCGCAACTATTGCAGCACCTTTACCTTGCGCCCGCACTTTTCTATCTTGCCTTCGCACAGTTTTTTTACGCAATAGGGCAGAAGTTTATGCTCCTCTTCAAGGATGCGCGCCTGAAGGGTTTCGGGAGTGTCGTCCTCCTTTACATCCACCGCGCGCTGGGCGATTATTGCTCCGCCGTCAGGCACCTCGTTTACAAAATGCACTGTGCAGCCGGAAATTTTTGCGCCGTATTCAAGCACGGCGGAATGCACCCTAAGCCCGTAATATCCGCCTCCGCAGAAGGAGGGAATGAGCGAAGGGTGAATGTTTATTATTCTGTCTTCAAACTCTTTTATAAAGCTTTCGGGAATGATTTTCAGCCAGCCTGCAAGAATAATGTAGTCCACGCCCTCAGCCTTTAAAAAGGATGAAAGGGCAACATACAGCTCCTCGAGGTCGGGCCAGTCTTTTTTAGCATACACCGCAGTACGGATGCCGTGTTTTTTGGCGCGCTCAATTGCGCCTATCCCGCTTTTGGACGCGATAAGCACGGCTATCTCGCAGAACGGCTGCGCTTCGTTGGCGTCTATGACGGACTGGAAATCCGTTCCTCCGCCTGACGCAAAAACTGCTATACGCTTCATTTTATAAGTTGAACTCCGCTTCCCTTTGTGGTCTTGCCTATTACGCAGCAATCCTCGCCCAGTTCCTTGAGCGTTTCGAGCGCCTTATCCACGTCGCGCTTGGCAACGCAGATAACCATGCCTATGCCCATGTTGAAGGTGTTGTAAATCTGGCTGTCTGATATGCCTGCCTTCTCCTGCATAATCTTGAAGATCGCAGGTACTTCGTAAGAGCGCATCCAGATTTCGCAGCCGACACCTTCGGGGAATATGCGGGGTATATTTTCTATAAAGCCGCCGCCCGTGATGTGCGCTATGCCCTTTACCTTTACCTTTTCTATAAGGGAAAGTACCGAGCGGACATATATGCGCGTGGGGGTGAGAAGAACATCTATAGGCTTTGCGCCGAGGCGGCTGTCGTACTTTTCAAGCGCGGCCTTGTCTTCGCCGAAGAGCTTTCTTACAAGCGAATAGCCGTTGGAATGTATGCCGCTCGACTTGAGGCCGATGAGCATATCACCCGGCCTTATCTTGCTACCGTTTATTATCTTCTTTTTATCTACAACGCCAACGGCAAAACCGGCGATGTCGTACTCGCCGTCGGCATAAAAACCTGGCATTTCAGCCGTTTCGCCGCCGACAAGCGCCGCGCCGGCCTGACGGCAACCTGCAGCCACGCCTGAAACTACCGTTGCAACTACCTCGGGCGAGAGTTTGCCCGTTGCAAAATAATCGAGGAAAAAGAGGGGCTTTGCACCCTGGCATACTATGTCGTTTACGCACATTGCTACGGCGTCTATGCCGATGGTGTTGTGCTTGCCCGCTATAAAGGCGTACTTGAGTTTTGTTCCCACACCGTCCGTACCAGAGACGAGAACGGGATTTTTTATTCCCTTAGGAAGCTCGTAAAATCCGCCGAAAGAGCCTATGTCGCCGAGGACGGAGGCATTATACGTCGACTTGACGTACTGCTTCATAAGCTTTACCGCCTCGTATCCCCTTTCAACGTCTACGCCGCTGTCTTTATAAGAAATAGCCATAAATTCTTTTACCTCTCCTATTGAACTATGTAAATTTGAATTATAAAAATTAATTGCGTTCTGAACGCCCGCCGTCTGCGTATGAACCTGACCGCAAAACCTTCGGGCTTTAATTTTCAAGCTTATTCGAGCTTGAGTTTATCCGTCTCCATGGAGTCCATTTCGTACGGATACTTGCCATTGAAACAGCCGAGGCAGAAGCCGAGGTTGCAGTCCTTGCAGGACTGGACGAGGTGTTTCACCGAAAGATATTTAAGGCTGTCTGCGCCTATGCTGCGGCAAATCTGCTCCTCTGTTTTGTATGCGCCGATAAGCTGCGAATAGGTCTGCATGTCTATGCCGAGGTGGCAGGGGTGCTTGACTATGGGCGAGCATATGCGGATATGTACCTCTTTGGCGCCCGCGTCGCGCAGCATCTTTATTATTTTGCGCATCGTAGTGCCGCGCACTATCGAGTCGTCTATTATTATCAGCCTCTTGCCCCTGATGTTTGCACGCAGGGCGTTCATCTTTACGTTGAGCGAATTTTCGCGCTGGCGCTGGTCGGGCTGAATGAACGTTCTGCCGACGTACCTGTTCTTTGCAAGCGCCTCCACAAAGGGTATGCCGCTCTCCTCCGCGTAGGCGCGGGCAGCCACGTTTGCGCTGTCGGGCACGCCTGCGACTATATCGGCATCCACTCCGTAATACTTGGCGAGCAGTCGGCCTGCCTCCTGACGGGCGGCATATACGCTGCAGCCGTCTATCACCGAGTCGTGACGGGCAAAATAGACGTATTCGAATATGCACATGCGGCTCTTTTCGGGAATATCGTCCATCATGTGCGACTGTATGCCGTTTGAGTCTATAACCACAATCTCGCCTGGCTTGACGTCGCGCAGGAAATTTGCGCCCACGGCGTCGAGCGCGCAACTCTCGCTGGCGACAACGACGTCGTCGTCGGCCATACCTATGCACAGCGGCCTTATTCCGTACGGGTCGCGCACGGCTATGAGCTTATCCGTCGTCATTATTACCAGTGCGTATGCGCCCTTGAAGTGCGGGCAGGCAAGCTTTACGCCCTTTAAAATATCGCCGTCGGAGAGCTTGTTTATTAGTATCGCCATTACTTCGGAGTCTATCGTAGTCTGAAATACGGCGTTCTGTGAAATCAGCTCGTCGCGGAGCTGCTTGGTATTTATGAGGTTACCGTTGTGAGCAAGCGCCATCTTGCCGCACTTGCCCGTGAATACTATGGGCTGGGCGTTAAGAAGCTGGCTTGCGCCAGTTGTGGAGTAGCGAACGTGGCCTATGGCTATATCGCCCTCGGGCAGCTCGTCGAGCTTGCCGCCAGAAAAAATTTCGGGGATAAGCCCCATGCCCTTATAGTAAACAATTTTATCGGCAAAGGCAACGGCTATGCCGCCGCTCTCCTGCCCTCTGTGCTGAAGAGCGTAAAGCCCGTAATACACAGTGTGCGCAACGGTGCGGTTTTCCTGCGAATAAATGCCGAACACACCGCATTCGTCGTGAATCTCGTCATGAATTTCGTCCATATTTCTCCTGAAAATACGTTGAAAAAGCAGAACGGGTTAAAAGGCTGCAAACCTTGCAGCCGACGGACGCAAGCCCGATTATTCCTTGCCCGTCCAACAGTAAGTGCAGAGCTTGCAGGGCTCTATGCCTATGGCCTCTGTAAGTCCCTCCAATGACTGGAACTCCAGAGATTCGAACTGAAATTTATCGCATATGGCTTTGCGCATAGCCCTGCCGCGCTCAGTCTGCGAATTGCTGTACTCTTCCAGGTGATTTACCGCGTCCTCGCCTTCCAGTTCGAACATTACGCGCCTGGTGATAAGGTCCATATCGCCCGAGGAGCGCGAAAAGTTGAGGAATTTGCAGCCGTACATTATGGGAGGACAGGCAGAACGCATATGCACCGCCTTTGCCCCGTGAGAATATAAAAAGTCAACCGTCTCCTTGAGCTGAGTGCCGCGGACGATGGAGTCGTCTACGAGGAGAAGGCGCTTGCCCTCTATCAGCTCGTGTACGGGTATGAGCTTCATTTTTGCCACTTTGTTGCGCTCCGACTGATTTACAGGCATAAAGCTGCGCGCCCAGGTGGGCGTGTACTTTATGTATGGGCGGGCAAAGGGCAGTTTGCAGGCGTTGGCGTAGCCTATCGCGTGGGGAGTGCCCGAATCGGGTACACCGCCCACATAGTCTATGCCGTGAATATCGTGCGTTTTTGCGTCTTCCCTGGCAAAAATTTCGCCGTTTTTATAGCGCATAATCTCTACATTTACACCCTCGTACGAGGATGTGGGGTAGCCGTAATAAGACCAGAGGAACGCACATATGCGCATCTTCTCTCCCGGAGGAGCAAGCTGCGTAACTCCGTCTGCGGATATTTCGGCTATCTCGCCCGGGCCTAACTCACGATAATCCGAATAGCCGAGTTTTTTGTATGCAAAACTTTCGAAGGATTCGCAGTAGCCGTCCTGACATTTTCCGATCTGCACGGGCAACCTGCCCACCTTATCCCTTGCGGCGATTATGGTACCGCGGTCGGTGAGCAGAATTATGTCGGCCGTGCCGTCTATTCTGTCCTGTGCGTAGCGTATGCCCTCGACATAGGAATTTTTACTGTTTATGAGCGCGGCAATCAGCTCGTTGGAGTTAACCTTGCTGCCCGTCATTGCGTCGAAATAGCCGCCCTTTGAAAGTACCTCCGCCATCAGCTCCGCGGCATTGTTTATGACGCCGACGGTGCTTATTGCATACTTGCCAAGCTTTGAAACCATCAGAAGGGGCTGCGGGTCTGTATCGCTTATGCAGCCTATTGCGGCGTTGCCGCGCATCTCCTGAAGGGTACGCTCGAACTTGGTGCGGAAGGGTGCGTTTTCAATGTTGTGTATTTCACGCTGAAGGCCAAGCTCGCCGTCGAAGGCCGCCATGCCCCCGCGCTTAGTGCCGAGATGCGAATGGTAGTCCGTTCCGATAAAGGTATCGAATACGGCGCTCCCCTTTTTTACCGAGCCGAAAAAACCGCCCATAAGGCTTATTCCGCTGTAAGGCGCTTGAACACTTCGTTATAAGCGTCTTCAACGCCGCCGAGGTCGCGACGGAACCTGTCTTTATCGAGGCTGACGTGCTTTTCGGTATCCCAGGTGCCTGCCTCCCAGAAGCGGCAGGTATCGGGCGAAATCTCGTCTGCAAGTACTATCTGGCCGTGGAATCTGCCGAACTCGAGCTTGAAGTCGATAAGGTCGATATTGAGGTGCTTGAAGAACTCGATAAGAAGGTCGTTTACCTTGAAGGCAAGCTCCTTAATCTTTGCAATCTCCTGCTCGGTGGCAAGGTTTAAAGCGAGCGCGTGATAATCGTTTATAAGGGGATCGTCGAGCGCGTCGCACTTATAGGAAAACTCTATGGTGGGGATAGAGAGCTTTGTGCCCTCCTTTACGCCGTAGCGCTTTGAGAAGCTGCCTGCGGCAACGTTCCTTATTATTACTTCGAGGGGAACTATCTGCACCTTTTTAACGAGGGTGTCCCTGTCGGAGAGCTGCTCTACAAAGTGGGTGGGTACGCCCTTCTTTTCGAGCATGGCCATGAGCATGTTGCTCATCTTGTTGTTTATGACGCCTTTGCCGACTATCGTGCCCTTCTTCTGGCCGTTGAAAGCCGTTGCATCGTCTTTGTAGGAAACGATTACATAGTCGGGATTATCGGTTGCATAAACCTTTTTTGCCTTTCCTTCATAGAGCTGTTCTTTCTTTTCCATAATCTTTTCTCCTTGTAGGTTACCGCGCCGCGGCGCGGCTTAATTTATAAAAGAATAAACTTTTTTTGACTTTTTTAATTGAAATACCCGCAGAACTCTTGGCTTGCGGGCATAATTTGCTCAGATTTCTCCGAGCTCGGACTGAAGGGACGCGTCGTCGGCGTTTATCTTATCCTTCATAGCTTTTTTGTATGCGGAAAGTTTTTCTGCAATTTCGGGGTACTTTACTCCGAGTATCTGCAGAGCGAGCAGGCCGGCGTTTTCGCCGCCGTTTACGCCTACCGTGGCAACGGGTATGCCGGAGGGCATCTGGACTATTGAAAGAAGGCTGTCGAGCCCGCCCATCATATCAGTCTTTACGGGAAGACCGATGACGGGAAGTGTTGTATAGGCGGCAATTACTCCGCCGAGATGTGCAGCCTTGCCTGCCGCGCATATTATTACTTCTGTGCCGTTCTTTTTTGCTTCAGAGGCAAAAAGGTGAGCCTCGTCAGGGGTACGGTGAGCGGAGATTACGCGTACCTCCACCTCTGCACCGAAATCCTTTAAAACCTTTACCGCGGGTTTCACAACTGCAAAATCAGACTTGGAACCCATTAACACTGCTACCTTTGCCATTTAAGAGAGCCTCCTTGAACGCATTAAAGCAAAATTATTGACCATACTTTTTGTATGGTGCTGTTATATATAATAGCGATTGTGTATATACTTGCCGTCAACTTTTACGCGATAACGCTTATGAAGGCGCAGCGCGACGAAGAGAGCGGCGAGGAGGGCAAGCCGCACAAAGGCGACGGCAAAATTATACTTACCGCGCTTATGGGCGGGGCGATCGGCATTTATTGCAGTATGTTTGTAATGCGCTACCGCCTTAAAAACCTGCTGTTTATGGTGCTGATGCCCGTGCTTGCCGTTGTCAATGTTTATTTTTTCTACGTCGCATTCAAATCCGGACTGACTTTTTTTGTGGTAGGCGGATAATCGGCAACGCAAAAAACAGAATATTCTAGTTTGATTATATCACAACGGCCGCACAAAAGAAAACGTTTTGAACGGAAATTTTTTACAATTTTTTAAAAGTTGAGCCGGGCGACGCGTAGCCCGGCTTTTTAAATGCAAATCTGCACAGCTTGTTAAAATGTGCAGCTTGCCGCTTTGACGCAATTCGTTAAAACCTCGGAAATATGCATTATTGCGCCATCGCCTTTTAGCGGAAGAGAAATCAGTCCTCGCCGAGCAGCGCCTTAATCAGCGCGGGGCGCATACTCTGCCTTGAAAACAAATCCGCAGACGGCTCGCCCTCGGGTCGGAACTCAGAGACAACGCGCCCTGCTTTGAGCACTACTATCCTGTTTGCCAGCATCAAAGCTTCGTCTACGTCGTGCGTGACAAATACCGCCGTACGCTTTCTGACTGACCAAAGCCTGAGAAAGAGCTCAGCTATTTTGAGTTTGAGCGCAATATCGAGCGAGGAGAACGGTTCGTCCATTAAAATGACGTCCGAGGGATACAGAAAGGCGCGCGCTATCGAAACGCGCTGAGCCTGCCCGCCCGAAAGATTTTCGGGGTACGCCCCAGACTTTTCTTCAAGCCCGACCGCCCTCAGTATATCGGCTATGGCGGTATCGTCGCCGCAGACGAGCTTTAAATTGCCCGCCGCCGTGAGCGACGGCACGAGGCGCGGCTGCTGAAAGATATACGAGCACCTGCAATGAGGAGAAATTGTGCCCTCGTACTCCGTAAGCCCGGCAAGCATATTCAGAAGAGTTGTCTTTCCGCTGCCGCTTTCGCCGAGAATACAGGTTATTTCGCCCTCCTCTATGCAAAAATCAAACCCCTCGTACACGGTGAGCGCGCCGTATTTTTTTGTTATGTTTTTAAGTTCTATCACTGCCTGCCTCCCCAAAGCCGCCTGAGCGCGCAGCGTATTCCGAAAGAGAGCAACTCGAACAACAGCCCGAGTGCAATGCACATGAGCGTAAGCGCAGCAAAGCGCGGCATTTCGGCATAGAGCTGAGCCTGCTGCATCATTCCGCCAATACTGTTGAATGTATAGGAAAGCACCTCAGCAGAAATCATAATTTTAAGGCCGAGAGAGAGCCCCGCCCCCACCTGCGCGAGCGTTTCGGGCAATATGGACGGGAGTATTATTTTTGTAAGCTTTGTCCTGCGGGAAAGGCCGTATACCTTTGCCATTTCAAGCAGCTTGAAATCGACGCCGTCTATCGCGGCCACGAGCTGCGAGTAGAGCATGGGAAAGAGTACGAGCGCCGTGACTATTGCGGGCGCAACGAGCGGCGTAGACCATATGAGCAGCATTAGCGT
The DNA here is from genome assembly GCA_018714625.1 of Candidatus Coproplasma excrementigallinarum. GTDB lineage: Bacteria > Bacillota > Clostridia > Christensenellales > Borkfalkiaceae > Coproplasma > Coproplasma excrementigallinarum. Next base: position 5,990 of record DVNE01000045.1, on the reverse strand, counting down.
GACAGCCATTGTGGGGAGCGTCCTCACCACCGATACGAGGCAGGAAAACACCACATAAAACGGCCTGCACACCGCCGAAACTGCCGCAAACAGCGCAGCAAGCGCAAATGAAATTACAAAGGATATGACCGTGCGCAGCAATGTGTTGCCGAGCGCAATATAGAACGAACTCTGCCCGAACAGCGCAAAAAACTGTTCAAAAGTCTGTCCGACGCCCGGCAAAACATAGTCGTTTTTAACGCACGCATACGCTATCAGCCACACGACAAATATCACGCAGACTGCCACAGCGCCCCAGACAACGTTCATAAGGGCGGTTTTTTTGGAAGTTTTCACATTTTCCTCAATACAGCCTGAACTTCAGGCTATTGCCGTAATTTTTCGCTGATTGTTTTATAAATAGCGGGCTGAAAGGCTGCACCTATTCAGCCCGTTTATATTTTCCGTACCTTTCAGTCCGTTTGAAGTATAAAAAAGATTTACTGCTGTTCGGCAAACGGAATATCGTACTTGTTGAGTATTATCTTAAGCGTAAGGCCGGGCACGTTTGCAAGCTGTATTACGCCTATCTTCTTGCCTGCAAGCTCTTCTATATTCTGCGTAGTTATGTTTGCACCGTCCTTGGTGAGCAGGTAGAGATTTCCGTTTGTTACTGTGCCGAGCATTTTGAAAGTCTGACCGTTGCCCAAAAGTTTAGCCGCAGCGTTTACGGGCAGAACGCATATCTCTGCCGCAGGCTCGGCACCCGTCACATAAGAGGAAATGGCGTTTGCCGCCACGACATTGTATGTTACCGACGTTCCGCCAAAGTCAGTCATATCCTCAGCCATAAGCTTTGCAAGCGCAAGCGCGGGCGCGCCGTCGGGCATATAGACGTCCACCTCCGACTGCGCCGAAGCCGTGCCTAGCTCTTCACAGAAAAACGCGTCTTCTGCAAGCGCGGTGGAAGTCGGCGATACCTCTATCATCTCCTCAAGGAAGGCGGTTACCCTTGCCTTATCCGACTTGGCATCCACAAAGTTTATGCCGCAGTTGGCTATTACCTGCGCGGTGAGATTTTTAGCCGTAAAAGTAGGCGTTGTGCCTGCGGGAAGATGGGAAGAAACGGCGTCTATTACTACCTCGGGGGAAGCTGTGTTTAGCCACTCGGCATTTGCCTCCACCTCTGCAAGGAAAGAGGTGATAAATGCGGGATTTTCCTCAATGAGCTCATTCATTGCCACTATTACGGCCTGCGGATAACCGCCCTCTGCACCGTAGAGCTGTTGAAGGTCGCCCGCAAATTTAAGCCCGGTTGCATTTGCGCGGGTGGTTGCCGCAGGCTCTGCCGCTACAAAGTAATCGGCGTCCACCCCAGCCGCGCCGACATCTGTGGCCTCTACCGCAAAAAGCTGAACGGCTTCTGCGGGCGTCTGTGTGCCGCCGCACGCTGCAAAGGTAAACACAGAGGTTGCCGCCGCAGCAACGCATGCCGCTGCAAATATCGCCTTTTTAAGATTTTTCATAATATGTTCTCCTTATAAATCTTTTTATAGAGTTGCAAATATAACATTGCAATAATAACAATAAAACTATGTAAAATAGTCAAATTTTGCTCATTAAAGTTTTCGCTGTTACGCCTTTAAGCATTCCTATCTTGCCTGTGAGGGTATTTAAAACTTCAGACGGCGCATCTGCAATCACGCACATCACACTTATATTTTTTGCCTTATAGGGCACTCCCATACGGCCTACGATATAGTCGCCGTAATCAGACAAAATTTTATTTATATCGGCGGCGGAAGACCTGTCTTCCACTATTATGCTTATCACTGCCACTCTGTTTTCACTCATAAAAAAACTCCCTGCCTGAAACGGTCGGGGAGAAAGCACAAAAAGACGCACGCAACACTTCGCGCACGGCTGTTTAATATTCACCCCTTTGCAGTCAGGAAGATAACCTTTCCGTTCAGGCGGAAGTTATTTTAACATACGACGCTTAAAAAATCAAGTAAATGAATAACCCGAGGTTATTTTTTACATACTGTGGATATGAAGAAGATAATTTGCATTTTACTGGCAGCCGCAACGGTTGCAACCTGCGCCGCGGGAGCGGCCTGCTCCAAGGGACAGACGGGCGGAGGAAACAACGCGCTGCAAGGCTACACCCGCACGCAGGAAATTGAAAATAATGACGAGGACTGCAAGGACGGAAACTGTCCGCACGAAAGATGCCCGCACTGCCGCGACGGACACAGTCAAAGGCGCGCCGAAAGCGACAATCCGAACAGCAAAGATGGCGGAAAAAGGCCGGGTGCACCGCATAGACCGCTCGGTGAGGACGAAGGCGGCACAAACGGCTTTGAATTTGACGATAAGTTTGGCATGCCAAAAAAACGCGGCGGGCTGCATATAATTCCACCGCGCGGCGGCGTTTACAATCCCGACGAGGACGAAAAAGAGGACGCGCCTTCAAAAGAGAGCGACAACGAAAACGGGAATATGGAAACTGACGTCAAAGAAGATAAGCGCGATACAGACACTACCGAAAATAAAGACGGTGCAAAACACAAAGACCGACACAGACACCGCCACGGCAGACACATTAAAAAGCCGCCTGAAGTTGCAGAAAACAACTAAACGGCATTGCTAAATTAACAGCCCCTAAAAAAAACAATCTATCCAACAAACCCATTAACAGACAGTTGAAAGAAGACACTTTATATAAAATCTGAGGTTTAAAGAAAAGTTCCGCGCGGCAAAAGCCGCGCGGAACTTACTTTTATTGAACAGTTTTATGTTCATTAGATTTAAAAATAAATAGGTTTATTAGAAGTTTTATTTACTTTTAAACAACAAAAAGCCTATATAATGTAATTTTTTATTTACAATCAGTAAAAATCTTATACGCTCAAAAACACATTATAAACTGTCACGCAGATTATAACCCCGCCTTTGCCTTGTTGTAATTTATAAGGCAACCTGAGATAATTATCTGCCTTTCCTCAGGCGTAAGGAAGCCGAGTTCAAGCTGGATATTTTTTACTTTGCCGCCAGAGATGTGCTTAGCAGGCACAACGTCTGCGCCCTCTTTTATAAGACCGAGAATATTCTCTATATATACATAGTCACCGAGCCTGAAGTCGAAGTTGCGGCACACGAGCGGAAGCATTCCCCAGTTGATAAGGTTGGAACGGTAGCGCTTTGTGGCATATTCGCAGGCAATGTTTGCCACTCCGCCGAGTACTCTCTGGCAGGATGCCGCCTGCTCCCTTGCAGAGCCGTCCCCAGGCTTGCGTGCAACCACGCAGCTGCCGTACATTGTATCTTTATCGAGCTTTATGCCCACCTCTGAAAGCAGCTCCTCGGGGAGAGCGCCATTTGCGCGCCTTGCCTCCTCAACGGCGAACACCTCCTTTGCTCTGCCCACATAGCCGGGGTCTTTGCGTGAAAGCGCGAACTGCGCAAGACGCAGAGGATTGGAGCGATAGGAAGAAGTTTCGCCCGAGGGAATGAGCTCGTCAGTTGTGGTGACGGCGTCTTCAAGCACGGACACAGCCTTCATGAGCACGCTGTTTGCAAGCGGTATCTGCTCAGGCCAGTCGGCAATGTTGTTGCCGTACACAAGCTCCGTTTCGGGCTGGGGATGTCCAAAGCCGCGGTACACCCTCTTTTCGTAGATTTCGCCGTCGAAGTAGTACTTCTTGATTTTTTTGGTGTACTCCGCCTCTGTTGCGGGCGTAAGCACGCCGCCGTTTCCCGCCGTTGCGGCGATAGAGCGCGCATCCATAAGAGCAACCGCCGCAAGCTGGCCTTCGCCAAGTTTAGAACCCTCTCTGTTTTCAAAGTTGCGGGTTGTATGGCGGATTGAAAGGCAGTTATCCGCAGGCGTATCGCCCGCGCCGAAACAGGGACCGCAGAACGCCGTCTTTACTATTGCACCCGCGCCCATAAGTGCGGATATGTAGCCGTTATCGACGAGGCACTTGAATACCGGCTGGCTCTGAGGATATACATTCAAAGAAAATTCGCCGTTGCCGCAGCTCTTGCCGCGCAGAATTTCAGCGGCCTCGGCTATGTTTTCGTACATGCCGCCCGCGCAGCCTGCAATTACGCCCTGGTCAACGTAGATTTTGCCGTCGCGTATTTTATCGGTAATATGGAACGTGGGCGCACCCTTGAGCTTGTTGCCCTGCTCCTCTACCTCGCCCAAAATATCCTTTGCGTTATCTATAACTTCCCTTATGGTGTACGCATTCGAAGGATGGAAGGGCAGCGCTATCATAGGCTCCACGCGGGAAAGGTCTATGGTCACAGCGCCGTCGTAATAGGCAGGCTGGTCGGGGTGAAGGGGCTTAAAGTCGCCCTCGCGGCCGTGAACTTTATAGAACTCTTTGGTCACATCGTCCGTCTCCCATATGCTTGTGAGGCAGGTGGTTTCGGTAGTCATTACGTCTATGCCGAGGCGGTAGTCCATAGAGAGGTTCTTAATTCCTGGGCCTATAAATTCAAGCACCTTGTTCTTTACAAAGCCCTTTTTGAAGGTTGCACCCACCAAAGCTATGGCTACGTCCTGCGGGCCGACGCCCTTTTTAAGCTTGCCTTTGAGATAGACAGCTATAATTTCGGGGCGCTTTACGTCGTAGGTCTGACCGAGAAGCTGCTTTACAAGCTCGGGGCCGCCCTCGCCCACCGCCATTGTACCGAGCGCGCCGTAGCGCGTATGGCTGTCTGAACCGAGTATCATTGCCCCGCACTTGGCCTCTGCCTCCCTCATATACTGGTGAATTACGGCAAGATGGGGCGGTACATAGTTGCCGCCGTACTTTTTTGCCGCCGAAAGACCGAAAACGTGGTCGTCCTCATTGATAGTACCGCCGACGGCGCACAGCGAATTGTGGCAGTTGGTCAGCGTATAGGATATGGGGAACTGCTTTAATCCCGAAGCCTTTGCCGTCTGGATTATGCCCACATAGGTTATATCATGCGAGGCGAGCGCATCGAACTTTATGCGCAGGTTCTGCTCGTCGCCCTTGTTGTGCGCACTGAGTATTTTGTAGGCCATTGTGCCATTTACCGCATTGCGCTTTTTAGCCTCTACCATGAATGCCGCATTCTCTTTTACGAGCCTGCCTTCCATATAGTAGACGCCGCCTTTTATAAGCTTTATCATTTAAAAAATCTCCCGTATTGCGCGGCATACTGAATTGTTCCGCGCGAGAAAAGTGTTACGCCTTATATTTTACCGCAAAAAGCCCAATTATTCAAGACTTTTGGCATATTTTAGTCGCATTGCTGCACAGAAAAATTTTTACATATTACTTTAACCGATATTTTCCTTGATTTGAAGCCGGCTTTGTTGTATAATTGCGCTATGGAAACTTTTAAATACAGATTTTCCGCACTTATGTATGTGCTCATAGCTATAATCGGCGCGGTAGGCGTTGTCGTTCTTGCAATAACGCTGTACCAGGTGATAGCTTTCGGAATGGAGCTTTCTGCCGTGCAGGCGCTGACTATAACAAGGTATGTGCTCGGCTTTGTCGTCAGCGCAATACTTATTACGCTTGCCATTACCTTTTTAGCCAATTCGGGTTATTCCGTAAAGGGCAAAAAACTTATTACGCGCCTGGGAATACTTGTAAGCAGCTACGACGTCTATAAAATTGACACCATTCTCTCCGACAGAACAACAGGCAAGCTCTTCGTCATTTTTGAAAATGACGACAGCATAAACATCGTTATAGCGCAAAACCAGTACGAAGACTTTGTGCAGGCCGTACTCAACGCCAACCCGCGCATAGAATACAGCATAAAGTCCAAGACGAGCTCGGGCGAGGACGATAAAAAGAATAAATAATCCCGTAAATAATTCCGCAAAGGCTAATGTTTTTTAAGCGCGAGTTGTAAAAAAAATATCACTTAAAAGACGGTTTGACTACCTTTTTGAATTTAACAGACCTTGATGCAATTTAATGTATAAGCGCGCCGCGGCAGAATTGCCGCGGCGC